>JBAIYC010000199.1:0-2888 GCA_037916085.1 Nitrospirota bacterium
GGCAGGAGCTCGTTCAGTTCCTCGTTCCCGAAGAGGCCGCCCTCGCCGGCGTGAGGATTGAGTGCGGCCACGCCGATGCGCGGCCGCTCAACGCCGAAATCGCGCATCGAACCGTGGGCGAGCCGGATGGTCCGGAGCACGCCCTCCCGCGTGATGAGATGCGGCACGTCCTTGAGCGCAACGTGGATCGTTGCGAGAATGACCGCGAGGCCGCCGCCCACGAAGAGCATGCCGTAGTCCTTCGAGCCGGTCAGGTGTGCGAGGAGCTCGGTGTGGCCGGCGAAGGAATGTCCTGCCGCGTTCATCATCTCCTTGCTGATCGGAGCGGTCGTGATGGCGTCGACGGCGCCCTGCCGGGCGAGGTCGACGGCGCGGGTGATATAACCGACCACCGCGCTGCCCGACGCCGCGTTCGGCCTGCCCCACCGGTGCTTTGCCAAGTCCACGTTGTCAAGATGGATCACGTCGGCCCTGCCCGGAGCGGGGCTGGCATCTGACGGGGACGCAACGGGCTGCACGGAGAGCATGAGTTTGAGGTCACGGGCGGCCTTTTCAAGGACCGCAGCGCTGCCCACGACGACAGGCGTGCAGGCGGAGAGGACCTCGCCGCTCTCGAAGACCTTGGCGACGATCTCCGGTCCGATGCCGGCGGGGTCTCCCATGGTAATCGCGATGCGCGGTTTGTTCACGTCTCTGCTCCTTCGCCGGGTGTCCGGTGGTCCGCGATAACTCGGTAGAGCTCGTCCGCAGCGGTTCTCCCGGGCCGTTCCGGCGTCTGCAGCACCTCGACCTCGATGGTTCGCGCCGCGTACCGGACGGTGACCCGGTCGCCGGCATGCACATCCCGGCTGGGCTGGCCCTCACGGCCGTTCACGAGCACGCGGCCGGCCATGCAGATCTCCTTGGCAACGGTCCGTCGCTTCACGAGGCGGCTCGTCTTCAGGTAGAGATCGAGGCGCACGATCAATTGTAGCGTAATTGTTCCGGCTTGACAACGGGAAATGCCGGCAGTGACGAGGGCCGGCGGTATGCCGATACGCTCCGGGAGATCCTGCTGCAGGGATAGAAAAGGTTCCTCGTTGCGGATCAAGATCGTACGATCTGTTGTGAGGAGCAGAGCGGCGAAGCGATCTCCCATTCAGCGACGGGACTCCCGCGCTTCCGCCGGCCGCTCGCAATGACAGATGTCCCTTGCCTGCGTATCGGTTAACTCTTCTTCACCGCAGATAATGCTTCCTTTGCCTTGACCAGCCGCGTGATCGTCTCGTTCACCGGGACCGGGACGCCTTTCTCCTTCGCCAGCTTCACGATGGCGCCGTTCAGGGCGTCGATCTCCAGCCGCTTCCCAGCCTTCATATCGTAGTACATGGACGGATAGTGCTTCGCCGTTGGCGGAACGAGCCTGGCATAGAAGTGGTCCCGGTACTCCGGTGCGTTCTTCCAGTTGAGCGGTATGCCGTGGCTGCGGGCGACCTGGAAGATTTCATCGATCACCGCGTCCATGAGCGGCCGTACATCGGCGTTCTCCGCCAGCTGGCCGTAGGTGCACTCGAGGACGGCCCCGAGAGGGTTCAGAGCCGCGTTGTACAGGATCTTGTCCCACAGGACAGCGGTGATATTCGCCGCATATTCCGTGGGAATGCCGGCCGCATTGACTAGTGACGCGATCTCCTTGCAGCGGCCCTCGGGCACGGCTCCGTCGGGCTGGCCGATCCGCACGGCGTCCGCAATGACCGTTACCTCCGCCTTTCCCGTCCCTTGCAGCTTCGCGCCGAAGATGACACGGCCGAGCAGGGTGTGTTCCTTTCCGACCGTTGCCGCCACAGTCTCGTAGTTCCCGTAGCCGTTCTGCGCGACCAGGACGAGCGCCTTCTCGGTCACGAGCGGCCTGACCTCCTCGATGGCTGCCCGGGTATCATAGGACTTGACGGTCAGGATGACAAGATCGAAGGCCTCTCCCCTGAAAGGGGCGATGGAGCTCGCGATGCCGTCGAGCACGGCATCGTGGTTTCCCCAGATGCCGGCCACATGGACCTTGCGGTCCCGGAGCGCGTCAAGATACCGGTCCCGCGTGAGTGCGTGGACACGATGGCCGGCCTCCTGGAGCATCGCGGCAAAGACCGTTCCCAGCGCACCGAGACCGACGGCGAGGATATTCATGGCAAGCACCTGACGGATTGAACCGCAGAAACACGGAGAAATAAATACGGGAAACGGACACAGATCAAGTCTGATGAACACGGATAATGCGGTAAAGGCGAATTCCTCTCGTCAAGAAGGAACCGCGCAAACCCTCATCAATGTCAAATGCCTGCCTTTGACATAGACACGGGTCTCATCCGTGTTCATCCGTGTCAATCCGTGTCCAGTTCCGCTCTCGCTCTCAGAAGTCCCTCCGCTTCCTTAATTATATCCCGGAAATGAGCAAGCACGTTGTTCCTGGCTTCCTCTATATACAGGGCAAGATCAGGCGGGAGGTCGGGCGGAAGTTCATGCTCATCCAATACGCTGACAATCCCCTCTGGATCAACCAGAATGTCCACCGCCAGGTCACGCCAGACGAATTCCTCGGGCGAGAGCGTCACGGAATCAGCGATGTTGAAGTAATGTGCCCGGTCGCGCTGCTGGTTCCGGAACCAGACGTATAAGGTGTAAGGCCGGCTCTTCCAATAGACAGCCAGCGTCACATCTCCCGGGGAAAGTCTGAACCCGGCCACGTCATATTCCTGGTCGATGACGTAGCGCAGGATGCCGACGCCGCCTTCGAGCGAGACAAGCTCGCAGGGATAGGTCTTGATCTCGCCGGAGAGGGTGAGCTTTTTTTCAAGACACGCGCGCATGGACAAGAGTACAAATGAAGCGGAAGATACTGCTATCCGTCATTGCGA
>JBAIYC010000200.1:0-1953 GCA_037916085.1 Nitrospirota bacterium
AGGGAGAGTCCCAGCCGTTCGGCGATCATCTTCATGGCGTCCTCGGGAAGATAGCCGACCTTCTCCTGAGTCCGCTGCAGCACGGCGATGAGCACACCGCGCTGTCCCTGCGCGTCGTTCAGGATGGAATCGATGGCCTTGACCTCTGTCTGCTCGAGCACGGCGTGAACCTCCTGTCCCTCTTCGACAAAGACAGCGGTGCCCTCCCGGGCGCCGTCATCAGATACCTCTGAAGAGGAGCTTCAGATGATGAAATGTCTTGAACTGCAGGTGGATAAAGAACTCTGGGAGCTTCGAAGAAACGAGCCCTACAATACCAAACGCGTGAGATTTTCGCCACTCGATATTGTTACGATATTTCTAAACTTGTTACGATTCTACACGCCAAAGTCGTTTCAATAAGGTAGGAAATAGTAGCAAGGACGCCTCCAAAAAGCAAGCGAAATTCTTATAAGAAAATCTCATTCAGGAATTACCCTTGTCTACGGCAATGCCCGTTCTGCGAAGCCGGTGACCAAGTGTGCCGAGGCATCCCTCACGCCGTCGAATGTTTCAACAATTAAGATCGTCGCGGGAAATGCTCGACTCCACTACCGCCACTTTAGTATAATGGTGAACCGAAGGACGGTCGGTCATGCCCAAGATCCTCATCATCGAAGACAACGCGAAGCTCGCAGACCTCGTCGGAGAGTATCTCCAGCGAAAAGGGCTGGAAGTCCACATCGTACCCGACGGTGAAAGCGGCCTTCGCGCTTTCGAGACGGGAACCTATGACCTGCTGCTGGTGGATGTCAAACTTCCGCTCATGAGGGGTGACGACGTTTGCAGGCAGATCCGCGCTACGGAGCAGGGAAGGACCCTCCCGCTCGTCATGATGAGCGGCTTTGTCAAGAACCAAGCCTGGATCGCAAACGTGCAGCAGGAGCTCGGCCTGAGCGGTTTTCTTACCAAACCCTTCTCTTCCGAGGCGCTCTTCTCGCTCGTCACCTCGGCGCTCCAAGGCCGGGCTCATGTACCGACGCAAGAGGCACGGCCTGCCGCGGAGCGAAAACTCCCGTCCCCGATCCGCGGAGATCTCTCGAAGATCCCCTTCGAGCAAGTGCTGCTTTACCTGCTGCTCAAACGCGGCACAGGGTCCCTGCGCGCCCAACAGGGATCTTCATCGCGGACCTTCTTATTCGTCGGCGGCGCCCCCTGCGAGATCGATGTTCCTCCCGGGATCGATGATTTCGGGAACTACCTCTCGAACAGGAACCTCGTAAATCCCGAAGAGCTCCATGCCTACGGGGAGGCGCGGCAGTTGACAGGAGCGGACCCCCGGGACCTCTTCATCAAGATGGGGGCTCTCTCCCCGGAACAATTTGCGGCGGAGAACGGAACTTTCCTGCGGGACAGCTTGCTTGATTGTTTCGCCTGGAAGAGCGGCTCCGTCGTCTTCGAATGGCAGTCGTCGTTCCTCGGAAGCGCGCCTGCAGCTGCCGCCTTTCTGCCAGCGATATTCTTCCGGGGCTTCAAGGCCCACCTCGCCCCGGCGCGGCTCGCTTCTTATATGGAAGAGAAGGGTAATCTCTACGTGGACCGCTTGCCTGGGTTCTATGAATACCAGGGTCATCTCGCCGACGAGCTGCCAGCCACGCGGCTTTTTGAGCTCGTCAACGGTATGACGACCTGTTCGGGGATCGTGCGGGCCCTCGGCACTGATGATGCGACCGTCCTCCTGTACGCGCTCGACTATCTCAAGGCCCTTGCCTATAGCACCACACCGAAGCAGTCCCCTATCGCGCCTCCCTTTCCCGTGCGGGAGCGGGTGCCGAAGCAGCCCAAAGCAGCGGCAGAGACCTTCGAAGATCTGGGAGGGGAACTGAGCGAGCTTGCTGAAGAAATCGAGGGCATCGAGGTCCCGGGAGCGAACCCAACAGGCGGAGCGGACCCGGACGTACAGGCCGCGATGGA
>JBAIYC010000201.1:0-7204 GCA_037916085.1 Nitrospirota bacterium
TTGGAAACCGTCCTTGGCAGGCATCTTCAGGTCGGTGATGATGGCAGAGATGTCCGTTGATTGCAGGGCGTCGATGGCGCTGTCGACACTTGCCGATTCGACAACCTGATATCCCTCTGCCCGAAGGATCGCCGAGAGAACCCGTCTGGCGTTCAGCTCATCGTCGACAATCAATACCTTCTCGTTATGGCTCATGGGACCCGTATTCACTGTTTCTCTTGGGCAGGGATGAATAGCCTGATGGTCGTTCCTACATCTTTCTTGCTGTCTATTTCGAGATGACCGCCATAATGTCTGAGGATCTCATCGGTGATGGTCAGGCCAAAGCCCCGGCCCTTATCTGCTGAACCCTTTTCCGAAGATCTGTCTGTCATCCCGGGTCCGGTATCGGACACGGAGATAGCGATGAAGGCTTTCCCCGACCGCTCCTCTTTGAACGACCGTATCTTCAGTTGGCCTCCCACATCCATGGCATCGATCGCATTATTGATGACATTGAGGATCGCCTGTTCCAGATAGAAGGCATTGATCATAACGGGAGGTATCTCCCCGAGTTCGTAGAATGCATGGATGTTCCGCGTGTAGAGCTGGAGAGAGGTAAAGATATCGATCTTCTTCAGGAGCATGTTGATATCTGTCTCGCGCACGTCGGTGATGGGGACGGAAGAGCTGAGAAAGCGGGAGATGAAATCCTCGAGGCGGGTGATCTCTTCCTCCATGATCTTGGTAAATTCGACCAGGGTCTCTTCGTCGGTATATTTGTCCCTGAGATAGACCACAGACCCCTTGATGGCATTGAGGGGATTTCTCACCCCATGAGCAAGGGTGCTTGCGATTTTGCCGATATCGATCAGCCTCTGGGATTGATGGAGTTTCTTCGCCATATCACATGGCGCTTGCGGGGTGATGAAGACAGTCACTGCGTCCGAGTTGTTCGTCGGGGGATGTATCGGCCTGATTTCGATGTCGGCCTTTGTATATCCATAGAGGCAGTTGAAAACATACCCCTTGAACGACAGGGGCTTGTTCTTCTCAATTGCCTTGGCGACAGCGTCCTCATTTTCCACGAATATTCTGGGGAATACCTCGTAGTATTTTCTCCCGATGATCTGGGAGTCGGGTCGCCCCGTTATTGCACCGAGGTTCTTTCCCGAATTTATGCATAGCCTGGTATCAGTTGTAAATGACAGCTCAATCATCGGAATTGAAAGAAATGGACCCTAGAGAGATGGAGTCTTTATTACTATCGCTGCATGGCGAACAGCATATGGACTAATGTAGGTCCTTGCCCAATTCTGGACGGTATAGTATAACAGATGCACCAACAATAGCGTATCCCCTGCATGGGGTATTATTGGGGTAGTCGGAGAGCCATTATGGTGACGCTATCTGTTGTCTGGTTCAGGTCCGATATAACGTCGCGAGGGTATGCCGAATGGAAATTCCCCATATCCAAAACAGGGTTAATATATACCTCACTTCTCATATAAATGCACCTCTTTTTGCACTTTTCCGAAAAAGTTTCTGCATGGCGCAATTTTTTTAATTATAGCATAATCTTACAGTACGACATAATGCTATTTTGAATTGGATCGGCCTTTAGAAGCCTGCGCCGTTAAAGGAGTGGTAGATGAATGATGCCTAAGTTCTCCTTTATCCTAAGGAGACAACGATTACCAGATCAGACCGCGGAACGTACGCACTGTAGCTTTAGAGAAGCTTGCTGGAGCATTCCCGACAGTGGTTAATTGCGGGTCTCGGCATTAGTTATGAAAAAACAAATCATTAGCAATATGGCATCATCCCCCTGTCGAGGAATGGTTCCTGCAGTAGACAAGTCGCAGGTGTACCCATTATTTCTCTGGAGGTGCAGCATGGTAAAGAAAGTCATGGCAGTCCTGATTATTGCGGTGGCGGCAACGATCATCGCAGCCCCCACGTGGGCCAAGGGGTACGAAAATGGCAAGGATGCAGGAAAGTACCATCTTACGCTGAAGGCGGACCGCTATCCGCTGGTGAAGGGAAATAATTCCGTCATCGTGGTCGTCGCGGACAAATCAGGCAAGGCGATAACGAATACAAAGGTGAAGGTGCGTTACCACATGCCGGCCATGCCGGGGATGGCACCGATGAGCTATACGACGGAAGCTGTCTTGAAAGGTCAGGAATATGTCGTCACCGCGGATATCCCGATGGAAGGCGGCTGGAAGTTCGAAGTGTCCGTCGGTGACGAGGCCAGTGCGACCTTTAACCTTGACGTACGCTAGATTGCGGACAACTGGCCACGATCAAGGCGGATGAGCGCGGCTCTGGCGGATGCCATGGTCAAGCTCCACGCATCAAAGGCCGATGCGGTCCACGCTCGTTTCGCGGCGGCCTCAGGGAACGGGTCGCTTCGTCCGGGCCCATCATGAGAAACGCCGAAGAGGAAGTGAAGGTCTCTTTCGAAAAATGCCATAGAAGACGTTCATAGATCAGTTTAGGGAAAGCAATAGCCTTTTATTGGCCATGACAGGAATGAAGGCCCGGTTCTCCGGGCCTTTTTTCTTTGCTCCTTTCAGTTGATATGTTATAGTTCTGCGTCAGCCCAACGGCTGGAGAGGCTCCGGCACGCAAACGATGGACATCGTATCAGCTCACAACCTGGTGAAATTCTACGGCGTCGTGACCGCGGTGAAGGGCGTCGATTTTTCTATCGCGCCGGGCGAATGCTTCGGCTTTCTCGGCCCCAACGGCGCCGGCAAGACGACGGTCATGCGCATTATCTCCTGCTTTCTGCCGCCAACGGCCGGATCCGTCATGGTCTTCGGTCTCGATGTAACAGCCAGGCCGAGCGACATCAAAGCGCGTTTGGGCGTGATGCCGCAAGAGGACAATCTTGATCCTGACCTGTCGGTCTTCGAGAACCTCGTTGTCTACGCCCGCTACTTCGACATCCCGAAAAAAGTCTCCTCGCCGCTGGTGCAGGAACTTCTGGAGTTCGTGGAGCTTCAGGACAGGGGAGGCATGAACATCAAGGAGCTCTCCGGAGGCATGAAACGCCGGCTTATGCTCGCACGCTCGCTGGTGAACACGCCGGAGCTCCTGATCCTGGACGAACCGACTACGGGTCTTGATCCCCACAGTCGACGGGCGGTTTGGGACAAACTGAACCAGCTCAAGTTCCGGAACACCACGCTGCTCCTTACCACGCACTATATGGAAGAGGCGGAACGGCTTTGCGACCGGGTCGCCATCATGGACCAGGGGAAGATCGTTGCCATCGACACGCCGCAGAACCTCATGAACGACCACGGCGGCGACCTCGAAGAGGTCTATCTCAAGCTCACCGGGAGGAGCCTTGAAGATTAGGCGTGCCTGGCGGGTGCTGCAGCGGCACTGGACGGTCTATACAAAGCTGTACAAGTCGAGCTTTGCGCTCAACTTCATCGAGCCCGTGCTCTACCTGGTTGCCATGGGCATGGGGCTCGGCGTCTTCGTAAGCGACATCAACGGCCAGCCCTACATCAAGTTCATTGCTCCGGGCATCGTGGCCTCTTCGTCCATGTTCGCGGCGGTGTATGAGTGCACTTACGGCACATACATCCGCATGACCTTTCAGAAGACCTTCGACGCCATCCTGGCCACGCCGGTCAATATCGGGGACCTGACAGCGGCCGAGCTTGCCTGGGCCGCCATCAAGAGCGTGATGTACGGCATTACCATCATGATCGTCATCGCTCTCTTCGGTCTCGTCGATTCGCCGCTTCTGCTTCTTGCGATCCCCGTCATCTTCCTCTGCGGTCTTATCTTCGCCGAGGTATCGATGATCACGACGGCCCTCGTCCCGGGCATCGATTCCTTCAGCTACTTCTATACGCTCTTCATGACGCCGCTATTCCTCTTTTCCGGCATCTTCTTTCCGGTGGAGGCCCTTCCGAGAGCGATCGGAGGCATCGCCTGGTTCACTCCGCTCTATCATCTTGTGCATGTCTGCCGGTCCTTTGCGGCGGGGCATGTTTCCGCTGCCCTCGGCAGCGTGGTCTGGATCATGGTCGTCGCATCGGTTCTGGCACCGGTGCCGTTCTGGTTGATGAGGCGGAGGGTGATCCAGTAAGACCGTTCGCCGGAGGGGATGCGAGGACGTTCCGCGAAATGATCATCATTTCGCACAGCAGGCATCTGGGGCTTGGTGCGCATGCTGGATCACGGGTAAGGTCCGGAATGACGGACGATCTCTTTATCTGACGAGTTCGTGAGGACTGTCATGGAACTTCTCGAAGGCTTGTACACCCGCAGGAGCATCAGGAGCTACACGAATGCGCCTGTGACCCGGGAGGAGCTCCGAAAAATCGTTGAAGCCGGGACCATGGCGCCGTCAGGGCTGAATAATCAACCCTGGCGTTTTGTCACCGTCCAGGACAAGACCGTCCTCCAGCGACTCTCGAAGCTGACGAAATACAGCCACATCATCGGGAAGGCCGCGGCCTGCATCGTCGTGTTCATCGACAAGAATGCCATGTACCACGAGGTGAAGGACCACCAGTCCATGGGCGCCTGCCACCAGAACATGCTGCTGGCCGCCCATGCCATGGGCTTGGGAGCGGTCTGGCTCGGCGAGATCCTGAAGAGCGCACGGGAAGTCCGGGAACTGTGTGGGCTTCCAGATGCGATGGAACTGATGGCGGTCATCGCCCTCGGCCATCCGTCGGGAACAGGCGGCCGGGCGGATCGCAGGCCGCTTGAGGAAGTGCTCGTCAAGGAACTGTAACAGCGATAGCGTTTCCCGCGACGAGTGGCAATCGAGCGGGAGGATGCGATGTCTTCCGCTTCTCGGGTGGGAAAGATCCAATTGTCAACACAGATATCCTGGTATGACTCCGCCTTCCTGAGCTTCTCAGGTTTACAATTCCTTAGTTGAGGTCACTGTGCTGAACGCCTATTTCCGTCTCAAAGAGCTCGGCACCACCGTCCGGCGGGAGATCATTGCAGGCATCACGACCTTCGCCACCATGGCCTACATCATCGTCGTGAACCCCAAGGTCGCAGAGGCAGCGGGCATGCCCTTCGGACCGTCGATGGTCGCCACGATCCTGACGGCCTTCATCGGGACACTGCTCATGGGCGTCTACGCAAGGCGCCCGTTCGCTATCGCGCCCTACATGGGCGAGAATGCCTTCGTGGCTTTTACGGTGGTGAAGGTCATGGGCTTTTCGTGGCAGCAGGCGCTCGGCGCGATATTCCTGTCCGGCGCGATCTTTGCGGTCCTCACGGTCCTGAACATCCGCACATGGCTTGTGAACTCGATCCCCGAGAAGCTGAAGGCAGGGTTCAGCGTCGGCATCGGCCTCTTTCTCACCTTCATCGGCCTGAACGAAACGGGGCTTGTGCGGCTCGGCGTCCCCGGAGCCCCGGTGCATGTGGGCAACTTTGCCGACCCCACGGTGATCCTCGCAATCTTCGGGTTCCTCTTTACCGGATGGCTGATGATACGGCGGGTCAATGCTGCGCTCTTCATCGGCATTGCAACAGTCACGCTTCTGGCGATGGTCCTGGGCAAGGTGCGGCCGCCTGACACGCTCGCAAGCCTGCCGCCTTCGATCCTGCCGGTTCTCGGGAAGATGGAATTCAGCGGGCTCATCTCCTTCAAGGCCTTTCCGGTCATCCTGACCATGTTCATCTTGATCTTCGTGGATACCATGGGCACGCTGATCGGCCTTTCCATGAAAGCGGGGCTCCTGGACGAGAAGGGGAACCTGGCGGAAATCGAGAAACCCATGCTGTGCGACTCTCTCTCGACCATGGCCGGTGCCGCCCTCGGCACGACCACCTCGGGAGCGTACATCGAATCGGCCGCGGGTATCGAAGCGGGAGGAAGGTCCGGTCTCGCATCGGTCGTGACGGCCCTGCTCTTCCTTGCGGCGCTTTTCTTCGCGCCGCTCTTCACGGTCGTGCCATCCTATGCCTATGGCCCGGCGCTGATCATCGTCGGGATGCTGATGCTGGCGCCGATGAAGCACATGGAGTTCGGCGACCTCACCGAGATGATCCCTGCCTTCACGATCATCGTTCTGATGAGCTTTACCTACAACGTCGGCATCGGCATAACTGCCGGGTTCGTGGTCTATCCCGTGATCAAGACGGCTTCGGGCAGGGTGCGCGACGTTCCGGCAGGGCTCTGGGTGCTCGGAGCGCTGTCGATTCTGTTCTTCCTCTTCTATCCGTATTAAGGAGTATCTTCACGATGAAGATTTATAAATTGTACATCCAGCCAACGCTCAAGATCATGTCTGCCGTAGTACTTGTTACCCTTATATCTTTCGGAATGCTGCTCTTCTCCGGCGTCCTGAAGGACCGGCGGGGAGAGGGACCACCATGGTTCGTAGGCGTATTCCTATTAGAAGTGGTTGGTTTTAATGGATACTATTGGGTAGTTCGCATTCCTCACCGGATTGTTGCGAGCGATGACGGCAATGTTGAGTTCATCAGTCTAGTACGACGAAAAAAGGTCCCGGCACGGAAAATTCGTATAATCGCCCTGCCGCGAGCCAGTTGGGATTCCTTTACGTGAAGAGCGATAAGGGGAAGATACTTATTCTCAACCAGTTCGACAAATTCCACGAATTCCTCACCTGGCTAAGAACGATCAATCCTGCAGTGGAACTGAGAGGCTGTTAGATGCCGATTGTGCCCGAAGACTGAAACAAAGGAAACAGCGCACAGTTAGGCAAGGTGTGGAAGATAAATTGCTTTGACTTGCCGCGGCGTCCATGGTATAAAGCCTCCACATCTGAATAATGGAACCGTCCATGCGAAGGGAATCCCGTGACAATCGGGAGCGGACCCGCCGCTGTGATCCCGGCCCTGAGCGATCAGGGTCAACGCCTCTGTCTCGAAAGCCACTTGCTCATCATGCTGGGAAGGCCGACAGGGGAGGGAAAGCCAGAAGACCTGCATGGATGTTTCTCGCACGGTCTTCGGTGTTAAGATCCTGTGTGGGTTACGGCGTTTAGTTAATCCCCAGTCTTCTCCGGAAGGCTGGGGATTTTTGTTTGACCGGAGGAATAAGGAACGGAAAGGGGTGCGATTCCCCTGCTGACGCGCAACTGTGTTGGGAACGAAAGCCGATCATGCCACCGCCCCCTTGGAGCGGGAAGGCCGGCCGGTAGGATGCCCTCAGCCAGGAGACGACTTATTCCTATCTTCGCGCACAAGGAGACGATCG
>JBAIYC010000202.1:0-2288 GCA_037916085.1 Nitrospirota bacterium
ACGACAGGCACCGTGCCGTACCGGAGTGCGATCATCTGCCCGAGACCGCAGGGTTCGTACTGGGACGGCATCAGGAAGAGGTCGCTTCCGGCATAGATGATCTTTGCAAGGCCGTCGTTGTACTGGAGCAAGACCCGCATCCGGTCATCGTACCGGCGTGCGGCATCAGTCAAAATTTTACCGTACTTCATATCGCCCGTTCCCAGAATGACCAGCCGGGCCCCGAGGGACATGATTTCGGGCAGGGCCTCTATCAGAAGATCGATACCCTTCTGGGCTGCCAGGCGCGTCACCATGCCGATGATCGGATCGCCTGAGCCCGGCAGGCTGGTGTGCGCGAGAAGCTCTTTCTTGCACATCCGCTTCCCCGCAAGCCTGGTCGCGGTGTAGGTCCGGGGGATGTTTCGGTCCCGGGCCGGGTTCCACTCGTCATAGTCGATGCCGTTCACGATGCCGTAGAGGTCGCGGGCGCGACTCATGAGCACGCCGTCGAGCCCGTGACCGAAATCGGGGGTCTGTATCTCGCGGCTGTACGTCCTGCTGACGGTCGTGATGACGTCGGCATACACAAGGCCGGCCTTAAGCAGGTTCATCCTGCCCCAGAATTCTATCCCTTCAGGCGTGAACACACCCCAGTCCAGACCGGTCAGGCTCATATCCCAGTGCCAAAAGAGGCCCTGGTAGCCCAGATTGTGCACGGTAAAGACCGACCGGGCGCGGCCCAGCGCCTCGGATGCGCTGTAGCTTTTTTTCAGGTAGAGCGGAATGAGGCCCGTCTGCCAGTCGTTGCAGTGCACGATGTGGGGACGCAGATCCAGCGCATTACAGAGCTCCGGAACGGCACGGGAAAAAAAAATGAAGCGTTCGGCGTTGTCGGGATAGTCGGCCTGCGCGGTCCGGTAGAGTTCCGGCCGGTCGTAGTAAATATCCTTGTTGATGAAATAAACCGTTACATCCCGGCCCATGCTGCCCTTGAGCACGTCGCAGCGCTCTTTCCACGTCCCGAGGGGGACAAAGAAGGACGCTGCGGGCTTGAGTTTGTACGCGGCGACATCCACCTGCCGGTAGCGTGGAATGACGACGCTCACGTCATGGCCCAGCGCGGCCAGAGCGCGGGGAAGGCTCCCCGCTACATCGGCCAACCCGCCGGTTTTGGCGAAAGGAGCCGCCTCAGAAGCCGTAAACAGGATTTTCATAATGTACAAGCCTACTAGAACATTCACCGCAGAGAACACGCGGAGGACGCGGAGAACTGCAGAAAAGGGGAAGGACGAAAATAAAAAATGCAGCCCCGGGACTTCTCAGATTCACGCTTTCCCTGATGTTCTCTCTGCGAACCCTGCGGTAAAAAAATCAGATCACAATTTTATTTCCCGCAAAAACTTCGCTGCATCCTCGGGCGGAGTCGGATTGATGTAGAACCCCGAGCCCCATTCGAATCCGGCCACGTTCGTGAGCTTCGGCATAAACTCGATGTGTCAGTGATAGTAATCGTTTCGCTCGTCCCTGAACGGAGAAGTGTGGATCACATAATTGTAAGGAGGGTTCGACAGGGCCCGGTCGATCCGGCGCAGAAGGTTCTGCATGAGTCCGGCAAGGTCATGGAAGTCTTCGTTCGTCGAGCATGCGTAGCAGGAAAGGTGTTTCTTGGGGAGTATCCACGTTTCAAAGGGGAGACGCGGGGCATAGGGCGCCAGTGCGATGAACAACGGCGTCTCGAGCACGATCCGGGCCGCCGCGCGTAGTTCCTGGCTGATGATATCGCAGAAGATGCAGCGCTCCTTGAGGTCGAAATGCCGTTTGCTCCCTTCGATCTCCTCCTGGACCTGGATCGGCACGATGGGCAGCGCGATGAGCTGGGAATGCGTGTGCTCCAGCGTGGCGCCCGCGGTGATGCCCTCGTTCTTGAAGATCAGGGTGTACTGAAAACGTCTGTCCTTCTTGAGGTCCTCCATACGGTCCCGGTATGCCCAGAGCACCTCTTCCATGGCCTTCAGGGGAAGCGTGGCAAGCGTGGCGTTGTGATCCGGGCTCTCGATGATGACTTCATGGGCCCCGATGCCGTTCATCTTGTCGAAGATTCCCTCGCCCGCCTTGTTCAGGTCGCCCTCGATCTGAAGGGCGGGAAATTTGTTCGGCACGGTCCGGAGCCGCCAGCCAGGCCCGTTGGGCTGGCCGTTGTCCCTGTAGGCGAGAATCTCCTTCGGAGTGGTCCTTTCGTTACCGCCGCAGAAGGGGCAGAAGCCGGCGCGCTTCTTGTTTCGCTGGTCCTGGAACTCGCTGGGGCG
>JBAIYC010000203.1:0-20125 GCA_037916085.1 Nitrospirota bacterium
CCACGTCCGCTCGCCCGCGAAAACTCGGCCGTCGGCCTCAGACATTCGCGTGCGCCCTTCGGGACGCTGACTTAGGCCTTGACGGGTGCCCCAGAAATCTCATAGGGCCGCTCCGGGGACGCACGGGTTTGGGGGTGAACCCCATGCGAAAATCTAGGCGGGCGACCAAGGACGAGGGTTAAACATTTCGGACTGTCTGAGCCCGGAGGGCGAGTTTCCGAAATGTACCGAGGACGACCGAGCCTGCCGTGAAGGATTTTCGCCGGGTGCCCTTCTTTGGGCCACCTTTCTTCGGGCAAACAAGAAAGGTGGCAAAGTATAACTATGCTGCTATCTCACCCGTTCAGTTTAAAGAAGACCCCAGTAGAAGAATATCACAGAAATCCGGAAAAGGGCCTCTTTTCAGGGTTACGAAAAAGGAACGAAGAAACGGAGTTATCACTGGGGTGCTTCTGATCAGAACCAGCGTACAACTCCCAGGGAGAAACCGCTGGAAGGTCCACCGTCGTTCAGGCCGACAAATCCGCTCGCTCTAAGAGCATAATCGATATTGAGCACATGGAACAGGCTCAGGTTGATCTCCTGGGGGTTCTTCGCGCCGGGAATAGGTGCCTTTCTCTGTTCGAAATACGCATACACCTGCGTGAATCCGAAGGCCCGCGAGACGCCGATATCGAAAAGATAGATGTCGTTGTACGTGACGTTTGCGGGCTGGCCGACCTTGATGTACCCGCCGTTGAGGGTGAGCTTGTACTCGCCCAGACGCTGGTGCAGCCCGAGGAAGGCACCGTAGTCGGTCTCCCCCGTACCGAGCCCCTTTGTATCGCTTGCCGTGGGGAGCTTCACGCCGATCGACCCGTCGGATGAAAATCCCTTCTTTCCCTCCGGCACCAGGATCATGCCCGCGTGCAAAAGAACATCGCCGACCCCGCTTTCGGAAGCAGAACTGCCGCCGGCAGTGTTCTTCAGGAACAGATAAGGCACGGTGACGCTCAGGTCGTAATCGGGCGTCACGTGCCCCAGCACTGCGGAGAAATAGGTAAGGTCGGTCGTTACCGGTGTTCCGAAATCGCCCGTCTTGTACCCTCCGTCGATCTCGAAATAATCGCGGCCGGCGCCGGCTGCTGACGCCGGCCGGTTCACAACGATAAGGATGAACGAAACCAACAGAACCCACGCGAGTCTGGACATGGAACCGTCGCGCACTCTGCACGTACCGATACCCTCTCCCACCTCCGCGGAGGCATCACCTGTCGGATCGTTCATCCCGGACCTCATAGCCTATTTTCCCTCCATCATCTTATCCATCTTTTCATTCATGCCTTTCATGCGACCCTGCATCTTCTTCATCTGCGACGGGTCCATCTTGCCATGGGCCATCTGCGTGGACATCTCCTTCATCGTTGTGGACATGTCTCCCATCATCTTGGACATCTCCTGCATCTTTGCGTGGTCCATGGTCTGCCCATGCTCCATGGTGCGTGACATCTTCTGCATCATCTCATTCATCTGATTCATCATGCCCGACATGTCCCGCATCATATCCTGGTTCATCATCTGGCTGCCCATCATCTGGTGGGATTGCTGACCTCCCATCATTCCGCCCGGCTGTCCCTGGCCGCCCGTTGTTCCGCCGCCCATCCCGCCGCCTCCCATCTGGGCGAAGGCAGTGGCAACCGTAAGACCGAGTACCATTCCCGATACTGCCAGAATCTTTTTCATGACCATTTCCTCCTCCGTATTTAATGACACAAATTAAGTATATCTCTCTACAGCGTGACTATTTGCACAACCTTCGCTATCTCATACCTTTGATGTAGTTGAGAGATGTTATGTCCGGCATGGATTCCCGCATGGAACAGGGGTGGATGACACAGAACATGCAGATGCAGCAACGGCCGGCGTCAGGACCGATGTCCGGTCCGAACCCGGGCGGCATGGGGGGCATGGGCGGCATGGGTGGCAGGCGGTGATCGAAGAACTGATTTTGTTCAGGTGCTCCCTAGCTTTGGCAGTGCTCCTCTCGCTCGGGGAGAAATAGCCCGGCTTGAGCCTGGCGACGGGCGCCTTTGCTTCTGGGATAGATCTTCAGGACTTGGTCGACCTCGTCGACGGGCTTTCCAACAACGCGTCAGCCGTAATCTTTAGCGCCTGCCGTCTCCCGTCACAAGGCCGCGGGAAGGCGCCAGATCGTTCCGCAACTGCTTGACCAGCCCTTCGAGCTCAAGATACTTGTCTGCAAGGCCCCGGCAATCGCTCGGCTGAAGACACGGCCCGGCGGTAGTATCGGAAAGCCGGGACAGCTCCATGAGCAGATGGCGTATGTCGGTAATGGATGCCGCCACCTGGCCTATTTCCTTGGCCCTCGACGGATTCCTCTCCAGAACTTCGAAGGCATGCCGGGACAGCCTGTCCAGAACCATGACCAGACCACCGCGGTCGTTCCAGTCCCTCATAGCTCCGGGAAGATCGTTGTTCCTGACCTCGATATCCATGGCTACCGTCCTTTTCGCCTGCCAGGGCCACTCCTGGACCGGCTACTACTGGGCGAACTCGGTGTCGCGACTGTCGTCGCGCTGGGTCCTGGGCCTGTCGCCGGTCCGGAGCGGCGGTCCTTGCTGCTCGTCAAGAACAGCGAGAAAAGCCTTGACCACGTCGGTATCGAACTGTTTGCCCGACATCCGCAGGAGCTCTGCCACGGCCTGCCTGCTGGCCGCCGCCTTCCGGTACGGCCGGTTGGACACGATGGCGTCATAGGTATCGGCCACGGAGATGATCCGCGCCAGCAGCGGGATGTCCGTACCGAGCAGGCCTCCGGGATAGCCGCTGCCATCAACGTGTTCATGATGATGGAGTATCACGGGCAGAATGGATCCGTAGTGCGTCAGCGGACGCAGGATCTCGACGCCGTTCTCCGGGTGTTTCCTGAGCGTTGCGGTTTCCTCTGCGTTCAGGGGACCGGGCTTCCCGAGGATGGCGTCGCTGATGCCGATCTTGCCGATGTCGTGCAGCATTGCCGCTGCCCTAAGGTCGTTCCGGTCGGCTCCCGGCAGGCCGAGACGGTCCGCGATCAATTCCGCATATCCGCAGACACGCATGCTGTGCCCATAGGTCCCGAGGTCCTTCTTCTCCACCGCGCGGGCCAGCGACGTCAGCACCGCGAAGTTCACCTCGATGATCTCCTCGGTCTTCGCCTTCACGCGAGACTCCATCTCGAGCAACAGCACTTTGCGGTGCAGGTCGAGCTCGCGCTTCCTGCGGACATAGTCAATGCTCCTGACGATGTCCTCCTCAAAGAAGGGCTTGACGAGGAAGTCCGAGGCGCCGCGCTGCATCGCCTGAACGGCGAGGTCCGTGTTCCCGTTCGCCGTGATCATCACGAAGTAGAGCTCCGGGTCCGTCGTGGCAAGCTGCTGCATCAGGTCCAGGCCGAGCTGGGGCCCGAGGAAGTGATCGAGAAATGCGATGTCGAACCGTCCCGGCGCGACCTCCGCATGAGCGCTCGCGGGGTCAGCGAGCGCCGTGACCCGGTGGCCGAGATCGGACAGCATCTCGGAAAAGACCTCGCGGATCATCGCCTCATCGTCAACAAGCAGGAGGTTCAGACGGTCGCCGCCTGTCGTGCGTGGGGCGCCCCCGACAAGAGGAGTCGGGCTCATTGTCCCGCCGTCACTGTGACGGGCTCCCCGGACCTCAGCCGCGCCAGAAGGATGGAGGAGAACTTGAAGTTGCCCCTTTCCTCGGACCGCACCAACTGATAGAAGTCGCACTGTTCGCAGCTCTTGTATTTCACGCCGAAGGTCCCTTGCACCGCGCCGCCGCAGAGCGTTCCGGCAACGACCCAGCACGTCCTGCCGGCATTCGTGCCTTCATGGACATCGTCGAGCCGCTCTTCGACCGCAGCCGGACAGACCCCCAGATGGTGCGCATTCGGGCCTCCGGGCTGTCTTCCGCACTTCTTGTGTTCCCAGCAGTTCTTCTTCATTTCTTGCCCTCCCCTTCAGAGAAGATCAAAATCATTTTGATCAATGTTTAGAGAAAGAGCAATTTTGCTGCCAAACCTAACCATATGATAATACGTGAAAACTCTTTGAGGAAGGACCTCCAGGGGACAAAATGTCCGCAAAGTACCGGACATTTTGTCCTCCCCGCGAAGGGGGGGCACGGTGTTCCGTTACGAGGAAAGGACGGGAAATCCGGGAATGGGATCAGGCGGACCGACGAGGAAAGAAAATCCTAAAGGTCGTGCCAATCTCGGCGTCGGGCAGAACGGTGATCGATCCGTTCTGGGCTGCCACGATGCGCTGGGCGATGGAAAGGCCGAGGCCTGTACCTCCCCGCTCGGCCTTGGTGGTAAAGAAGGGATCGAAAATCCTGGCAAGGTTCTCCCGGTGGATGCCTGGCCCCGTATCGCCCACGTCCACGAAGACGCTCTGCTCGTCGAATCCGGCCGTGACGGTGAGCGTTCCGCTGTCGTCCATGGCGTCGAGGGCGTTCGTGATGATGATGAGAAGGACCTGGCGGAGTTCGCCCTCGCTCCCGTATACCTGAGGCAGGTCCGGCGCGATGTGTCTTTCGACCACCATACGTCTGAGGCGGCCCTGATAGCCGATGATCTCCAGGGTCCTCTCGATCGTGTCCCGGAGATCGATCTGCTTCTTCTCGTAGGTGCTCTTCCGTACGAACGACAGCATGCTGGTCGTGATGTTCTTGCTCCGGGCGATCTCGTCCTTGATGATCTGCACATATCGCTTGAAGAGCTCGGGATCGTATTGCTGCCGGTTGATCCTGCGGCTCATACCGTCCACGCAACCCGCGATGGCAGCAAGCGGATTGTTGATCTCATGGGCGATGCCGGAGGCCATCTGCCCCAGCGCCGCAAGACGCTCGCTCATGATGAGCCGTATCTCCTTGTCCCGGTCGTCGGTCAGGTCCTTCATCACGAGGATGGCGCCGGACAGGCCCTTCTCGGACAGCGAAAAGGGAAAGACCGACATGTGAAAAACACGCTTCGTCCGGGACTCGATGATCTCGTCATTCACAAGGACGGCCCCGCGCAGGCACCGGGAGACGGGATTGTCCTGCGGAGCTTCGCTGCCGGAATAGAGGAGGTCCAGGACGTCGGTCCCCACAACCTCCTGGGGCCGTTTGCCGCAGAGGGTCGAGAAGGCGCGGTTCGACTTCAGGACCGCACGGCTCCCGTCCATAAGAACGATGGGGTCCATGATGCTGTCGAAGGTCTCCTGCCACTCCTGCCGGGAGGCGTGGACCCTTTCCAGGAGCATCCGCAGGTCTGCGATCAGCTTCTCGCGCTCGCGTTCCATCCGCTTGCGCTGGACCATGACGGCCAGGGCTGACGATATGGAACGAAGAAACTCCTCCTCCTGCTCATCCCGAACATGGCTCTGCTCGAGGTAGAGCGCCAGGACGCCGACCGCAGCGTCCCCCAGCACGACCGGCACACAGTAGTGGCCGTGCGGCTGCATGCCGGGGACGCGGATCTCATGACGATCATCCAGGTCCGACGCGAACTGGATCTGCCGGCTCGCTGCCGCCCTGCCGCACAAACAGGTACCCGGCGTGACTTCCCGGCAGGCTTCCCGAATGGAGTCATTGAGCCCGTGCTGGGCGACCATCGACAGCCTGTCCGTCTCTGCGTCAAGCAGGAAGATCGCCCCCATGGCATGGAATGAATAGAGAGAGCTCCTGAGGATGCGCAGGAGCGCCTGCTGCATGACATCGGCCAGGGGGACCTCCTCGGACGGGATCCGAAGCAGGTCGCTCACTACCGACTGCGTCTCCAGCGCCACGCGCAGGTCCTGCTCCATGCGCCTCCGGCCGCTGATGTCGCGGGCCACCTCGATGCCTGCAGTGATCTGGCCGGATGCGTCGCGAAGCGGCGATGTGGTGATCTCGACTAAGACAGACCTGCCGTCGTCCGTCCGGCCCCGCCGTTCGACCGTGTGCACCTTGCCGTCTGCGAAGGACAAAGCCACAGGACACGTGTTGCAGACCGTTTTCCGCTTCTCATAGGCTTCAAAGCAATATTCCCCGACGTGGTTTCCAATCAGCATTTTGTGCTTATCGTTCTGATACAGAACCTTGAAATCCCTGTCCTGGATGCTGATGCCGTCGCCGATGGCCGCAATGATCGCCGCAGACTTGTTCTTTTCCTCCTCCGCCCGAACCAGTGCCTCCTGAACGGCGTCCTCCGCCTTCTTGCGTTTGGTGATGTCCCGGGCGACGCCGAAGTAGCCGGTGATCCTGCCCCGTTCATCGAAACCGGGGACGACCTTGTCCTCCAGCCAGATGTGTTCGCCGGTCCTGCCGTGCACGATCCGGTAGACCCGTGTCCCGCCCGCGCGTTCCGCGACAAGACGACGTGTGGACTCGGCGATCGCCGGCAGGTCTTCCTGGTGGATGATGCTCCGCCAGAGGCGGGGATCCCGAAGGAACTCGTCTGCCGGGTAGCCGACGATGCTCTCGACCTGCCCGCTCACGAACTCGACCTTCGCCCGGAGGGGCTCGGTCTCGTCCTCGATCGCGACCTGATAGATGATCTCGTTGATGTTCTCGATGACCAGCCGGTGTCTGGCCTCGCTGGACCGGAGTGCCGCTTCCGTGGCCTTTCTCTTCGTCACGTCGCGTATCACGCCCTGGATCTCGTATACGCCTGTGTCGTTCTTGAGCGGGATGATATTGACCTCCGCGTCGATGACCTCGCCCGATTTCTTCAGCAGCGACATCGGGTATTCCCTGACCGGCAGGCCGGCAAGCAGCTGGTTGTGCACCTCGGTAGAGCGATCCATGTCTCCCGGAGTGATGAACTGCCGGAAGTTCATGCCGACCGCCTCTTCCGGCGTATACCCGAGGACGAGGCGGACCGCGGGAGAGGCATAGGTGATCGTGCCGTCGGGTCGACGCCGGTAGATGACGTCGGGGACCGTCTCCGTGATGGAGCGAAACCGCTCCTCGCTGCCCCGCTGCGCCTCTTCAGCGGCAAGCCGCTCGGCGATCTCCTCCTTCAGCTCCTCGTTCGAGAGCGTCAAGGCCGCGGTGCGTTCCGCCACGCTCAGTTCAAGCCGCTCATTGGCGGCCTCGACATCCAGCAACGCTTTCTCCAGCGGGTCGAAGGCTATCCTTCGCAGGACGTTCCAAAGCACGGTCCCCATGACGGCAAGGAAGATGAGCGTCGCCCAAAGGAGCTGCCACGCCGTCCGCATCAATGCCGCCTGGACCGGTGCCACATCATGGACCACTTCGAGCGCGACACCATCGGCCAAACGGTTGACATGCGTCTCCGGGGATATGGCCCGCCCCGGTCTTGCATAGGATGCAAGCAGGTAGTTGTTCGGCGCGATGACACGGATACCCGCGATCTCCTGGTGGCCCTGGCCAAAGACCGCTACGAACTTGCCGATCGCAACATAGTCGCGCTTCATCAGGTCGTCGCTGATAATGAACGTGAGGAGCTCGGTCTCCCGGTCCATGTGCTCCTTCATCTCGTCCCGCAGGATGCCTCGCTGCCGCGCAAGAAGGACCGCCGCGCCCGCGGCAAGCAGGACGAGCAGCGAGACGGCGAACCAGAGGAGGGCTCGGGCCCGGCGGCGTCGTGCGGTGGATGTCATTCCCGCACCCCGTATTCCCGGAGCTTTCGCCGGAGGGTCCGTGCGTGGATGCCGAGCAGACTGGCAGCCTGCTCCCGATGTCCGCCCGCTTCGGACAGTACCCGTAGGATGTGTTCCCGCTCGACGATCTCCAGACGCGTCTCTCCCGAGCTCCGGGTGCCTGCGAGATCATCGGGCAGGTCCGCCTCCGTCACCACGTCCTCCCGCGACAGCACGAGCATGCGCTGGACGACGTTCCGGAGCTCCCGAACATTGCCCGGCCAGGAATAACCGCTGAGCGCCCGGATGGCCTCGGGCGCGAAGCTCTTCCCGCCCTGGGGCAGGGTCTCGCGAAGGATCTGGTCGATAAAGAGGGGGATGTCCTCCTTCCGCTCCCGGAGCGGAGGGATCCCGACCGTCAGCCCGCTGATCCGGTAGTACAGATCGCTTCGGAAGGCCCCCTTCTGAAGCGAATCTGCGAGGTCCCTGTTGGTCGCCGAAAGGACGCGGACGTCGACTCGGTTCTCCCGGGTCCCGCCGAGACGGAAGAACCGGCCCGTCTCAAGGATCCGGAGCAGCTTGACCTGCAGGGACAGCGGCATATCGCCGATCTCGTCCAGGAAGAGCGTCCCTTCGTTCGCGATCTCCAGGAGGCCCTGTTTCCGCGCGTGCGCTCCGGTGAACGCGCCCTTCTCGTGGCCGAAGAGCTCGCTCTCGATCATGGTCTCGGGGATCGCCCCGCAGTTGATCGCAATGAAGGGTCGCTCGGCACGCGGCGACTCCTGATGGATGAAGCGGGCGAGGAGCTCCTTCCCCGTGCCGCTCTCCCCCGTGATCAGCACACTGATATCGGAGCGGGCGGCCCTCCGTGAGTCTTCCAGGCACGTCAGCATGGCCGGGCTCCGGGCAAGGAGTTGCCGGTTCTCTGCTTCGCGGCGTATCTGTGACCGCAGGGACCGGTTCTCGTTCTTGAGACGTTTCTTCTCGTACGCTTTCTCGATGAGGACGGTAAGGTCGTCAAGATCGGCCGGTTTGACGAGATAATCGTAGGCACCCAGCTTCATTGCTGCCACCGCTGTCGACACGTCGGCGTTCGCGGTCAGCACGATCACTTCCGGCGGAAGTTCGTGCGCCCCGATCCGCTTCAGCACCTCGAAGCCGCTCATGCCCGGCATATTGAGGTCGAGCAGCACTACATCGGTATCCCGCTCTTCGAGATATGCGAGGGCTGCGGCGGCGGACGGTTCGGCCGCGGCGTCAAATCCGTCTGCTGCAAGCTCCGACCGCAAAACCTCGCGTACATTGTGTTCGTCCTCGACTATGAGGACTCGAATGGCGGTCTTCATGGGGTGTGTCCATAATAAACGAAAAAAGGGGCTCAGTTCAACTGCTTCGTTGATGGATGAGGGATGGGACAGGGGAAGCACGAGGGAAGGGGATCACTTGCCGATCTTCTTCAATTTCTCTCTGGCAAGGTCCGCTTCCTTGGAGCGGGGGTAGTCCTTGATCACTTTGTTCAGGTGCTCCTTGGCCTTGGCGGTGTTCCTCTCGTTCAGGTAGGAATAGCCCATCTTGAGCCTGGCGCCGGGTGCCTTCTCGCTCTTAGGATAGTTCTTCAGGACCTTGGCGAACTCGTCGATTGCCTTTCCGTACTCCTTCTTGCTGTAGTAGCATTCGCCGATCCAGTACTGGGCGCTGTCCGCCTGGCTCGAATCGGGGAACTGGCGAACATAGTTCTCGAACCCGGCGATGGAGAGGTCGTAGTTTCCCTTGTCGAAGTCGCTCTTCGCCTGCTGGTAGGCCTCGGTCGGCGACGGCGCGCGGGGCTGCGCTTTTGTCGCGGAAACCGTGCCCGTCGCGGTCGTGCTCAACCTGCTCTCGAGCTGGTCCAGGCGCGCGGACAGTTCGGCGATCTTGTAGCTCCGGTCATCGATCTTCTGGGCCAGCTCCTTGATACGGAAGTTGTTCTCCTCCAGCTTGCCCTGGAGGATCTGAAGGTCCGTCGTGAGCTGATCATACTGCGCGCCCTGGTCGGCGATCTTCTGCTGGAGTTCCGTCGTCCCCTTCATGCTTTCCTCAAGCTGGGTCTGCCGTTTCTCGATGGAGGAGACGTCGGGCACCTGCGTCCGCACGGTTTTCACTTCGGCGCGGAGGGCGTTCATCTCGTTCTGTTGCTTGACCATCTCAGCCTGCGGCACACAGCCGGAAACCGCAAGGAGCATCAGGACCGTCAGGGACACTGCTATTCTCATGGGTTCAGGGACCTCATCGAAGGCCGGAAGAACGCGGGGAGAGAGCGATCAGCGGCCCTCTCCCCGCATCGCGGGCGTGGGATCGTCCTACTCTGCGACGATGTCGTCGCGGCGGTTCTTCTGCCAGCAATCCTCGGTGTGCTCGTTGCAGATCGGCTTCTCCTTGCCGTAGCTGATGAGCGAGATGCGCGAAGCCTTGATGCCCAGGTCGGTCAGGTATTTCTTGGCGCTCTGGGCGCGGCGCTGGCCAAGGGCCTGGTTGTATTCGATGGTCCCGCGCTCGTCGCAGTTCCCTTCGATCTTGATCTTCATGTTGGGGTTGGCCTTGAGGTAGGCTGCGTTCGCCTTCATGACCGGCTTGGCATCGTCGCGGATGAAGGACTTGTCGAAATCGAAGTAGATGGGCTGGAGACCCGCTTCCGCCTTCGCAGCAGCCTCAGGCTTTGCCGCCTCAGGAGCCGGAGCAGGCGCTTCCGGTGCCTTCTCGACTTTCGGAGCCTCCGGGGCCTTCTCCACTGCCTTGGGCTGTTCCTCCGGGGCAGAGATCACTTCCGCTTTCTTAGGACAGCCATAGAGCGCAAAGAGACTCAGCATCAAGACCAGCGACAGCAACAGCATCATCGTCCTCTTCATACGAACCTCCTTGTGAAATGATGAATACGATCTGAAGTGCATGTCGGGGCAAGAAGAGATACATCTGCGGCGACAAAATAAGAATAGCATAGCGTTCGCAGCTTTGTCAAACAACAGGTTTTTTGGTACTTGAAGTGAAAAGTTGGCGGCATGCAGGCCGGACGCGCTCCGCCGTCATGCCCTTCTCTGGTAGGCGCTCATCGCCGCCGCATCGGTGATTGCCTCGAAGCAGGCCCCGTTCACGCAGGGAAGGACCCTTCCGCGGTCGCTGCCGTAGATGACCACAACCGGTCTGCCGCAAACCTTTCGCGCGGCTTGGGCAAGGTCGCTGTCCCGGGCGGCCTCAACGGTGAGCGTCAGCGTGTTGAACCACGCATCGAGGGCGCAATCGTAGGTGCCGGCATGGACGCCCAGGGCGGCCGATGACGACGCGAAGGCCCGAAGTGTCCGCTCGGCCGCAAAGCGGTAGCGCTCGCTGCCCGTCATGTGGTGAAGCTTGACCAGCAGGGTCGCGGCGACGGCGTTCGCCGAAGGATGGGGCGTGTCCTCAACACGCTTCAGGCGCGTGCCGAGCACTGCCGCTGCGGTATCGAAGAACCCCCCGCTCTCGTCGCCGAAGGTCTCGATGCATCCGTCCATGAAGCGCTCCGCCCGTTCGAGGAACGCATGGTCTCCCGTGGCCTCGTAAGCGGCGACAAGCGCCTCGACGAGGTAGATCTGGTCGTCCAGAAGCGCGGGTACGCCGTCGCTGTGCATCACCGTCCCGTCGATGACCCTCTCCCGAAGGGTGCGATCGAGGCTCCGGAGAGCGAAGTCGCGGAGCCCCGGGTCACCGAGGACGCGGTACGCCGTCAGGAATGAGGTGATGTACATGCCGTTGAGCGACGCGTACAGCGTGCGGTCCACGAAGGGGACCTCGCGCCTGCCGCGCTCCGCCAGAAGCTTTTCCCTGCCCCGGACCAGGATGCTGTCCACGCTGTCCTCGGCCAGGCCGGTCTCCGCCGCGATCTCCGCCGGGCCGCGTGCGCCACAGAGAACGCGCTTTTCGGGGTCGTGCGCGAGCCTGCCGCGCTCATCGAGGAACCGGAGCGACAGGACGCGGTATTCCTCGTCGGAGAGAACGCTCCGGAGCTGCGCATCGGTCCACGTGAAGTACCCGCCCTCGTCGTCGGGAGTTACGTCGGCGTCCTGGCTCGCGAAGAACCCTCCGGCGGGGTCGGACAGGACCTCGCGCGTAAAGGCAATGATGCCGCGGGCCACGGAACGGTACCCCTCGTCGCCCAGCACCGCGTAGGCCTCCAGGTAGTTCCGGAGAAGCCAGGCGTTGTCCTCGGCCATCTTCTCGAAGTGCGGCACCATCCATGCTTCGTCGGTCGAATAGCGGTGGAAGCCGCCCGCGAGCTGGTCATGGATCCCGCCGCGCGCCATCCGGTCCAGCGTCGTGCGTACGGCGGAGACGAGCGACGGGTCCTGCTTTGCTCCGGCCCGGGCGAGCAGGAAGGCAAGCGCTCCCGGCAGGGGGAACTTCGGCGCATCGCCGAAACCGCCGTTCTGTGCGTCACTGTGCGCGAGGATCGCATGCTCGGCCTGCTCCAGCGCCTCCGGGGACAGGTGCCCGGGTTCCATGGGCTCGGGTGCGAGGGCGGTCATGACGCGGCCGGAATACTGCATGACCTCCTCCCGCTGCCGGCTGAAAAACTCGTTCACCGCCAGGAGCACCTTCTTGAACCCCGGCCTGCCGTGCTGGTCATTCAGCGGGAAATAGGTGCCGCCGTAGAAGGGCCTGCGGTCCGGCGTCAGAAACACCGAGAGCGGCCAGCCGCTGCCGCCGCCCATGGCCGCCACGGCCTGCTGGTAGCGGCGGTCAATGTCGGGCCTCTCGTCCCGGTCGAGCTTCACCGGGATGTAGAGCGAATTGAGGAACAGCGCGACCTCGTCGTCCTCGAAGCATTCTTTCGCCATTACGTGGCACCAGTGGCACCACACGCCGCCCGAGGAGAGGAACACCGGCTTGTTCTCCCGGCCGGCGCGCTCGAAGGCCTCGTCTCCCCAGGGATACCAGTCGATCTTCTGGTGTGCGGCATGCTGCAAATAGGGAGATCTTTCGTTGGCAAGTCGGTTCATAAGAGCGTTCACCACGGAGACACGGAGGCCCGGAGGGAATCCAAGCCGGGTCAAAACAGGCCCTCGATGGTCGGTGAATATCGCTCAAATCATAGACCAGCAACTCGAGCCTGCGCTTATTCTCTTTTGTTGTTCTCCGTTGCTCCGTGTCTCCGTGGTTATTCTTTCCTTAGAAGGTGGAAGGATCCTCGGGCGGCAGCGCCGCCTCGTCGAAGGGCATCACGCCAAGCTGCGTCATGACCCGCTCGATGCCAGCCAGCACCTCGCGGTGGTCGTATCCCGGCAGTTCCGCCTGGAGCGCTTGCTCCAGAAGCCGGTCAAAAGCGTCGAAGTCGAAGCTCCGGTCCAGCACGCCCGACCGGACCAGGATGCCGAACATCGTCCGGTCGTCATTCAGGTCGTCCCCCGGAGCGATGAAAAGCCTCTCCCGCCTCCCCGGTGAAGCAAAGTACCAGCTCAGCCCCGCATCGAGCGCATCGTAGAGCGTCGCGATCCCTGCTGCCGTCTTGCCCTGCCGCAGACGGCGGCGCCCGCCGCGAATGTGAAGCCGCGCCCGCTGGAGCGGCCCCTCTTCCGGTCCGAGAGCCCGTTCATCCATGAGCCCTGCATGCGGCATACCCGGCTCCTCAGAACGTATACAACATCCCAAGAAGGATTGTGCGCGCGGACGAGGCTGATCGAATTACGATAAAACCGGACACGCGGGGTCTTCATCGGCTACGAGGCCCGGTCGTATCCTGTTCTCGTCCGCCTCTATCCGTGCCACAGATTCGTCTTCTGAAAATAGTATATCACCGCGGAAGAAAGGAACATCAGATCACGGTGACCAGGCGGGGGACAGATAGTTGGCGTCGGAGGGCGTGATCCGCTCGACATCCGTTCCGTCGGCTCTCATGATGTAGATGCCCGACCGTCCGCCGCGGGTCGAGCTGAACACGATCTGCCTGCCCGACGGAGACCACATGGGGTTCTCGTCGCTCCCCGGCCCGTTCGTGAGGATGCGGAAATCCGAGCCGTCCGGACTTACGGTGGCGATCTTGAACAGGCCCTTCACCTGGGAGACGAAGACGATGCGGTCGCCGCGGGGAGACCAGTTGGGAGAAGCATTGTAGACGCCCTCGAAGGTGACGCGGCGGACGTCCGATCCGTCGGCGTTCATGACGTAGAGCTGGGGAGTGCCTCCGCGGCCCGACGTGAACACGATCTCGCGCCCGTTCGGCGACCAGGCCGGCGACACATTGTCCGCGACGCCGTAGGTGAGCCGTTCCAGGTCGTTGCCTTCCTTCGCCATGAGGTAGATCTCCGCCCCCCCGTCCTTCGAGAGCGTGACAGCGAGCCGCTTGCCGCCCGGCGCCCAGGCCGGCGAGATGTTGAGCCCCTCAAAACCGGCGATCTTCCATCGCCTGCCTGTCTCCATGTCGAGGCCGAAGATGTCGGGGTTCTTTTCCTTATAGGAGACATAGGCGAGGTACCTGCCGTCGGGGCTCCACGCGGGGGACATGCAGATCGATCGGTCGCTCGTGAGCTTCCTCTGGTTCTGGCCGTCGTAGTCCATGACGTACAGCTCCTTGCGGCCCGTCTTGTCCGATACGAAAGCGATGCGCGTCCTGGCGACCCCCTTTTCTCCGGTATACTGGGCCACGATCTCGTCGGCGAAGGTGTGGACCATACGGCGGAAGAGCTCCTGGTTCCCGAAGTATTCCTTGTTCGCCATCCGCGCGCCCGTCACGGCATCGTAGATCTTGCCGGTAAGCGTGATGTCGCCGTTCTTGCGCGCTATCTTTGCCCAGACCTCGCCCGTGAGGCCGAAGGTCCCGCCGCGCTTGATGAACTCCGCCTTCGGCTCGTCCTTGCCGCTCACCGCCAGGTCCAGCTTTTTCGGATCCTGGACGTCGAAGATCTGGGACCGGCGGAGGTCGGACTGCAGCACTTCCATCGCGGTCGCGCGGAGCGCGGGAGAGCCCGTCTCATCGGCGATATCGAGGACGACGATGGGGATCTTCTTCGCCTCCCCTGTGATCACGCCCAAATAGAGCTGGGCCCCTGCGGGGGCGGCGAGAAGAACCATCAGCAGTATGACGGTGAGAATGCGTTTCATGCGGGGAAGCCCGTTTCGTTACGGTCAGGGGTGAAAAAGCAACGTCTTCCTGTCACCCTTCACCCGTGATATGTTCTTAATCCCTTTCCATCAAATCGACGCTGAAGATCTCGTCGTCCTTGAAGAACCCCTCGGGCAGCTGGGGAAAGGGACTCGAGGCCAGGATGGCGCGCATGGCCGCCTGGTCCAAATAGAAGTTGCCGGAAGCCTCGTCGAGCTTCACGTCCCCCACCCGCCCCGACCGCAGCACCCTGAAGGACACCCTGACCTTCAGGCCCTTGGCGCCGGGCGGCGGGTTCCAGTTCCGTTCAATCTTGTCGCGCACGATGGCGACATAGGGCGGAAAAGGAAACGCCGTGCCGCCACCCGCTACGGAGACCGCCACTGCTTCCTTCTTCCCCGGCGTTCCCGAAGAAGGCGCGGCAGGCGCCGCCAGCGTTGACGAAGCCGGCGCCTCCACCGCCTTTTCCTTCTTCGGCTTCGCCGCAAGCTCCGGCATGGCGTGTTTCGGAGCGGGTTCCACCCTTGGCACGGCGTGGACCGCCGGCTGCTTCGCCCTCGCTGCCGGGGCCTTCGGTTTCGGCGCCGGCGCTTTCGGCGATGGGGCTGCCTGCGGTGCTGCCGGTGCTGTCAGGGGAACGTTCGCCGGAATGTCGACCAGGTTCACCCGGTAGACGAGCGGGACGCGGACCCGCGCCGTGACATGAAAGGAAAGGTAGAGCGCCGCAGCGAGCACGACCAGGTGCAGGAACAGCGAGAAGGACACGGCAGCAGCAAGTTCTCCACTGGACTGGCCGATCCTCTTGCCGGTGAACAGCTTCATTTGCCGGTCTCGTCCCCCGGCGGTGCTGCTTCGGTCACCATGCCAAGCTTGTCGATCCCGGCGCGCTTCACGACGTCCATGACCTGGACCACTGCGCCGTAGGGTGCATTCTTGTCCGCGCGCAGGTAGACGTTCACCTGGGGTTTGCTCTTCCGGATCGAGTCGAGCACCCCGCCGAGCCGGGCGACGTCGACCCGCTCCTTCTCCACAAACACTTCCTGGCCGCGCGTCACGGTGATAACGACGCGGTCCTCGGGCTTGATCGTGTTGGCGCCGGACTTGGGCAGGTTCACGTCGAGCCCCCTGCTCATCATCGGCGAAATGATCATATAGAAGAAAAGCACGACGAGCAGCACATCGATGAGCGGGACCAGGTTGAGCTCACGCATGATGTGGCTCTGCCTGCGCTGACTGGTCCTCATGAGCGCTTCCTCAAGTGGCTCCGGTTCAGGAAGCTCAGGAATTCGATGGAAAAGGAGTCCATGCGCGTTGCGATGTCGCGGATCTTCTCGGCGAAGAAGTTATAGGCGATGACCGCCGGGATGGCGACGAAGAGGCCGCCCGACGTGTTGATGAGCGCCTCGGCCAGGCCCGGCGCGAGCGCACCGATGTCGCCCGAGCCCTTGAGCCCGATGCCGTAGAAGGCGTCCATGATGCCCCAGACCGTGCCGAAAAGACCGAGCAGCGGTCCCACGGTCCCCGTGGTGCCGAGGAAGGCGAGGTACCGCTCCATGTACATGACCTCGTCCTGCGTGGTCATGCGGAGCGCCCGTTCGATCTCCTCGGTGACCGGCGCGATATCGCTGTCCGCCACCTTTCCACCGGGCATCGATGCGACAATTGCTTCGGTCTCGCGGTACCCTTCGAGGAAGAGGGCGGCCAGCGGACTGTACCGCTTGGTGCCGGCTATTTTCAACAGCTCCTGGGGGTCCTTGGTTCTGCGGAACTCCGCCAGGAACGCCTGAGATTCCTTCTCGGCCCGGCGCAGGTACTGATACTTGAGCAGGATCATCGCCCAGGAGACAATGGAGAAGCAGAGCAGGAGGGCCATGATGACCTTGCCCATCCAGCCCGACTCCAGGAAGAGCCCCACGATCCCCGGGGCCATGCCGGGTGCTGCCGTTACTGCTGCTGCGAACATAATCTAACCTCCGGTTCAAAGTTCGTGATTCAGGATCCGATCGTGCGGACGATCGCACGCTGTGCATTGACTTCGGCTCATAGCTGCGCTATGACGCTTCCCATCTCTCTCACGTCGTACCCGCCCATGGCGACGATCCGCTCCCGGAACTCCCGGTCCTCCCGGATGACGGCAAGGAGCGCCTGGAGCATCGGGGTCCCGTAGTATTCTTCCGGGATGGCGAGATCATAGCGTTCTTGGGCAACGGGAACGAAATCAAGGCCCAGGGCCTGGGCCGCCGAAAGCACTGCAATCCCTGTGTCGGCTGCGCCCGACGAGACCGCAGCGGCGACCGCCATGTGCGTGAATTCCTCGTGATGATACCCTTTTACCCGGTTCGGGTCAATGTATAATCGTCTCAGATGCAGGTCCGTCAAGAGCCGCGTGCCCGCCCCCGCCTGCCGGTTCACGAAGACGACGTCGGGGCGAACGAGGTCCTCGAATCCCTTGATGCCCTTGGGATTCCCTTTCGGAACGATAAACCCCTGGGTCCGGTACGCGAGGTTGACAAGTACAACCCTTCTGCCGGGAAGGAGCTTTCGCAGGTAGCTGACATTGTATTCCCCGGCCTCCTCGTCGAGCAGGTGCGTGCCTGCCAGGTGAGCCTCTCCGCGCTTGAGCGCGAGGAGTCCGCCCATGCTGCCCACGTGGGCCGAGGAGAGCGAGAGCTCGGGATGCTTCTTCTTCAGGAAGTTCCCGAGCACGTCGAGGGCATTGTCGTGTGAACCGATGCAGACGATGGTATTGGCGATCTCGTGCCGCTGCCGCAGCAGCTCCACCGTCACCTCGTGGCCGGCCGCGATGCCCTCGCTCTCCGCCGGGATGCGGACGATGCCGTCGGCGCGAACGAGCGACATCAGCGCTCCTGCGCCGCGTGTCACCGGCGTCGCAATGAGGTTCCCCGAGACGCTTCCGAGCTTCACGCGCACGAACTCCTCAATTCCGAGAGACGAAGCAACCTGCCGGGAGAGCTTCGCAGCGATCGTCTCGACGGGCGGAACAGAGCGGCCCTGCAAGGCATAGAGAAGAGGCCGTACGAACAGATTGAAGGTCAGCGCTGCCGAGACGGGGTAGCCCGGGATGCCGACGACCGGCTTGCCCTGCACGACGGCCAGGATCACCGGCTTGCCCGGCTTGATGGCGACGCCGTGCACGTGGACCGTGCCGAGCTCCGCGATCACCGTGGAGGTGAAGTCCTCCCTGCCCGCCGAGGAACCGGCATTGACGACAACCAGGTCGCTCTCCGCAAGGGCGTCGGCGATGGCCTTCCGGAGAAGCGCGGCATCGTCCTTCACGATAGGCTTTCGTGACGGCGCGGCCCCCAGCTCCGCCGACAGGGCAGCGAGCATCGTCGAGTTGAAATCGATGATGTCGCCCTTCCTGAGGTCACTGCCCGGCTCCACCAGTTCGGTGCCCGTGGGAATGACTGCGACCTTCGGTCTCCTGCGGACCATCACCTCCCGATGACCGCTCGCGATCATTGCCGCCAGGTCCACCGGTCGGACAACGTGGTTCTCGGGGATGATCAGCTCCGTCGCGACGATGTCCTCGCCCACGAGCCGAACGTGCTGCCACGGCGTGGCGGGCTTCAGGATCTCGATCCCTCCGTCGAGCGACTCCACATCCTCGATCATGATGACCGCATCGAACCCGTCCGGCATGGGGTCGCCGGTGTCAACTGCCACGGCCTGCGACGGCACTGCGAGCCGCTTCGGCCTCGTCTCCGCCGCGCCGAAGGTGTCGAGGAACCGGACCGCGTAGCCGTCCATGGCGGCCGAGTGATAGAAGGGCGACGACACCGTTGCGATGACGGCCTGGGAAGTGACGCGGCCCAGTGCATCGCCGACCGGGATGTCCTCTCCCGGCAGCGGCCCGCCGATACCGGCCGCGTCAAGCGCTGCCTTATATAGATGGATTGCCTCGCCAAGCGGCGTGTTGGAAAGGAATTTCTTCTGTTTGAAGGACATGAGGCGGTCTCTCTCCACGGATGGACAACATTCCTTGTTTAACACAATCCCCCGCAGGCGTCAAGGCGAGATTGCCGGACGGCCGCGGCAGCTTGACAGCACAAGCAGTGCGCGTTAGCCTTTTCTTATACAATTCCCTCTCTGCGTATCAGACCTTATCCAGTTGCCTATTCATACAACGGAAGGAGCAGAGTCCGTGAAGACGACGTGTCGGCAGTTCTTGAAGTTTCAGCACCCGACATCCAGACGCGATCACCCCTTCTCTGCCAGCTGCCCTCTAAGGGCAGCAGCACGACAGTGCAGAGCCATGGAGGTACGACAATGCGCGTGACACGGAGACAGTTTTTCAAGGTGGCTGCCGCGGGACTGGGGACTTCCAGCATTGCGGCCCTCGGCTTTTCTCCCTCCGAGGCGCTCGCCGAGGTGCGTGAGTTCAAGCTCGCACGCAGCACCGAGACCCACAATACCTGCCCGTACTGCTCGGTGAGCTGCGGCCTGATCATGCACAGCCTGGGAGACAAGGCGAAGAACGCCGAGCTCTCCATCTTCCATATCGAGGGCGACGCCGACCATCCGGTGAACCGGGGAACCCTCTGCCCGAAGGGAGCGGGGCTGGTGGACTTCGTTCACAGCCCGAACCGGCTCAAATTTCCGGAATACCGTGCTCCCGGATCCAATGAATGGAAACGCATTACCTGGGACGAGGCCTTTACGAAGGTCGCCCGGCTGATGAAGGACGACCGGGACAAGAACTTCGTCGCCAAGAACGCTGCCGGCGCCACGGTCAACCGCTGGACGACCACGAGCTTCCTTGCCGCCTCGGCGTCCAGCAACGAGACCGGCTGGATCACGCACAAGGCCGTCCGCAGCACCGGCATCCTGGGGTTCGACAATCAGGCACGCGTCTGACATGGCCCCACGGTGGCCAGTCTGGCCCCCACATTCGGACGCGGCGCGATGACCAACCACTGGGTTGACATCAAAAACGCGAATGTCATCGTCGTCATGGGCGGGAACGCCGCTGAGGCGCACCCCTGCGGCTTCAAGTGGGTGACCGAGGCCAAGGCCCACAATAAGGCCACGTTCATCGTCGTGGACCCGCGCTTCACCCGCTCCGCGTCGGTGGCGGACATCTATGCTCCGATCCGCACCGGCACGGACATCGCCTTCCTGGGCGGGGTGATCAACTACCTGCTCTCGAACGACACGATCCAGCACGAATACGTGAAAGCGTACACCAACGCTCCCCTGATCGTGAAGGAAGGCTACACGTTCGAGGACGGCCTGTTCTCGGGCTACGATGCGCCGCACCGCACCTACGACCGGTCCACCTGGGCCTACGAGACCGGGCGGGACGGGTATGCCAGGACCGACACGACCCTGCAGCACCCGCGCTGCGTGCTGAACCTCATGAAGAAGCACTACTCCCGCTACACGCCGG
>JBAIYC010000204.1:0-2232 GCA_037916085.1 Nitrospirota bacterium
GTGAGGGCGAACACACGGTAGCCTTTTTCGAGCAGTTTTTTCTTTCCGCCCACGTCCGGCAGATCGACGATAAAAGCCATCTCGATAACGGAGGCGCCGAGTTTTTCGATGAGCGCCGCTGCAGCCAGGGCCGTTCCGCCCGTAGCGAGAAGATCGTCCACCAGGAGGACCCGTTCACCCTTTTTCAGCGCATCCCGGTGAATCTCGATCCGGTCCGTGCCGTACTCGAGTGTGTACTCCTGCGACTCCACCTCAGCAGGCAGCTTTCCCTTCTTGCGGATCGGGATAAAGCCCTTGCCCAGCGCATAGGAAATCGCCGCACCGATGATGAATCCCCGCGATTCGATGCCCACGATAGCCTCAAACTCGTATTCTTTCTGAGTATACCGCTGCACCAGCGTGTCGATGACCAGCCGGAAACCCACCGGGTCCTTGAGCAGCGTTGTGATATCGCGGAACATGATCCCTTTCTTGGGATAGTTCGGAACTGTCCTGATCCTTGATTTGATCGTCATTGTTCCTCTCTCCTTTTCTCGCCCTGCTGCGACGCGGCGCCGCCAGATCCTGCTTCAAATCCTCAGCAGGTTCCGCCCTCCGTTTCGCCGAATTCCTGGTATTTCTGCACGCCGATCCGGTACAGATCGCCGCCATGGACATCATTCACGACAATGGCCGGGAAGTCCTGGACCTCGAGACGCATCACTGCCTCGGTCCCGAGCTCGGCGTAGGCTATGACCTCCGCCTTTTTGATGGCCTTTGAGATGAGCGCACCCGCGCCGCCGATGGCTGCGAAATAGACGGCCCCGTATTTCTTGATGGCATCCTTCACTTCTTCGCTGCGCGGGCCTTTGCCGATCATGCCCTTGAGACCCAGCTCCAGCAGAACCGGCGCATACTTGTCCATGCGGTAGCTCGTAGTCGGCCCGGCGGATCCTATCGGCCTTCCCGGCGGAGCGGGGGTCGGACCGGTGTAATACAGGACCTGTCCCTTGAGATCGAAGGGCGGCTTCTCGCCTTTTCTGTATCCCTCGACCATGTACTTGTGCGCCATGTCCCTGGCCGTATAGATGACGCCGGTGATGATCACGCGATCGCCGGCCTTAAGCTTTATGAGCACGTCGTCGGTAAGCGGAGGTATCAGTTTAATCGGTTCGGTCATGTTCGTCCTTCAGGACATTCACGGGTTTAGCCCACATTCTTTCCGGTCCATTCCGAAATCCGCATTCCGCAGTGGAGCACCCTCCGGCGGGAGCCCGGTGATTGCAGGTCGAGGGATTCAGAGAATGATCGTCTTATGCCTCGCTGCATGGCAGTTGATGTTGACCGCGACGGGGAGCGATGCGATGTGGCAGGGAAAACTTTCCACATGAACGGCCATGGCCGTGACTTTACCGCCCAAACCCTCCGGACCAATGCCGGTTTTGTTCACCGTCTTCAGCAGCATCTCCTCGAGCGATGCGAGATCCAGCTTCGCGTTCGGACTTCCCACAGGGCGGAGGAGTGCCTTTTTTGCGAGGAGCGCGGCTTTCTCGAAATCACCGCCGATGCCCACCCCGATCACCACGGGCGGGCAGGGATTCGCGCCCGCTTTCTCCACACACTCGAGGACGAAGCTCTTGATCCCTTCCACGCCTTCCGTCGGACGCAGCATCCGGATCACGCTCATGTTTTCGCTTCCGGCTCCTTTGGGCATGAACGAGATCTTGAGCTTGTCGCCCGGCACCAGTTCGGAGTAAATGATAGCCGGTGTATTGTCCCCCGTGTTTCTCCGGGTTAAAGGGTCAACAACAGATTTCCGGAGATACCCTTCCCGGTAGCCCTTCCGCACTCCTTCATTGATCGCGTCGACGAAGAAGCCGTTCTTGATCCGCAGGTCCTGGCCGATCTCGACGAAGAAAATCGCGATTCCGGTGTCCTGGCAAACGGGGATATGCTCTTCCCGTGCAATTCGTGCGTTCTCCTTCAGCAGCGACAGAATCTCCTTCGCCGCCGGTGCGGTCTCGGTTTCGAGTGCGCGGTCGAATGCGGTCAGCACGTCCTCGCTCACGTTGTATGCAGCGTCGACGCACATCTGCGCCACATTGTCTCTGATTTCTTCTACATGAATTTCGCGCATCCGGATCTCACCGCCTCGACCGACTTCATAAAGGCCGCCTGTTCATCATTCGCCAGGGTGATTTCCAGCACCTGCTCGATACCCTTCGAACCGAGTTTGACGGGTACGCCGGCAAA
>JBAIYC010000205.1:0-4672 GCA_037916085.1 Nitrospirota bacterium
AAGAAGATCATCGTCACCGGCATGGAGACGCACATCTGCGTGCTCCAGACGGGCCTCGGGCTCCTGCAGGCGGGGTTCGACGTGCACCTGGTGGCCGATGCGGTCTGCTCCCGCACCAAGGCGAACTGGCGGTCGGGACTCGAGCTGGTTCGCGACGCCGGCGCGGTGATAACCAACACAGAGACGGTGCTGTTCCAGCTCCTGGGCGTGGCGGGGACGCCGGAGTTCAAGGCGATATCGAATAGGATCAAGTGAGGCAAGTAAGAAGGAGGAAGGAAGGATGGCGAAGAAGGTATCTTCTCAATTCTCCCTTCATAATTCATACCTACCCCTGAGGTTCCCATGGCCGAACAAGAGATCATCCCCGATGATGTGAAGCAGTCGATCCGGGACACATTCTTCAGCAACCTGCGGGACGATGTTGCCATCGAGGTCTACACGCTCGCCGGCATGAACGACCAGTACAACGAGGCCACGGTCGCGCTCATCAAGGGGCTTGCCACGCTCTCGGACAAGATCAAGGTCTCCTTCCACACCGTGGGCGATACGCAGTCCCAGAAACGGAACGTCACCCGCTCTCCTTCGGTCCTGATCGCTCCGGACAAGTACGGGATGCGCTACACCGGCTCGCCGCTCGGCGAAGAGGGCAAGTCACTCATCGTCGCCATCATGATGGCCTCTACGGGCGGGACGGTCTTCTCGGAGCAGTCGGTCAAGAAGCTGGCCGGCCTCAAGGACAAGCGCCACATCCAGGTCTATATGAGTCCCACCTGACCATATTGTCCGCAGCAGGTCCTTGCTGCGTTCGCCGCGGTGATCATCCGGCCCGACCTCATCTCCGCGGAAGCCATCGAGATCTTCGAGAACCAGGACCTGGCCGACGGCCTGGAATCCATGGCCGTGCCCCAGACCTACACGAACGGCAAGCGCACCGGCCAGGGGCTCCAGCCGGAGCCCTGGTTCGTCGATGCGGTCCTCACGCTCACCGACCCGCAGGCCGCGCCCGCCCCTCGCATCGCCCCGGGCGAGACCCTGGAGAAGGACCTCGTGATCATCGGCGGCGGACCCGCCGGGCTCACCGCAGCCATCTACGCCACGCGTGCTGGCCTCGACTGCGTGGTGATCGAGAAGGCGAACCTGGGCGGGCAGGTCGCCATCACGCCGGTGGTGGAGAATTATCCCGGGTTCATGCGCATCGGCGGCAAGAGCCTGATGGACCTGATCAGCCAGCAGGCGGTCCAGTATGCCGATGTTCACGTGGGCGAGTACGTGACCGAGATCTCGCGGGAGAAGAAGGACGGCAGGTTCTACCTAAAGACCAACTATGCCATCTACATCGCGAAGGGACTGCTGATCGCGACGGGCGCGGACTACCGGCACCTGGATGCGCCGGGCGCGCAGAAGTTCTACGGCCGGGGCGTCAGCTACTGCGCCACCTGCGACGGCTACTTCTTCAAGGACGGCAGAAGGGTGGTGGTCGTGGGCGGCGGGAACACGGCGGTGACGGACGCGCTCTACCTCCACAACCTCGGCTCCCAGGTGACGCTTGTGCACTGGCGGGATGAACTCAAGGCAGACCTGCGCCTCAGGGAGAGCCTCAAGCAGACGAACATCCCCATCCTCTGGAACAGCGAGGTACGGGAGATCACGGGCGACAAGGTCGTGCGCGGCGTCAGGATCGAAGACAACAAGACAGGAAGGAAGACCGATATGGCGGTGGACGGAGTCTTCATCGCCATCGGCTACGCGCCGAGCGCGGAGCTGGCGAAGATGCTGGGGCTCGAGCTGGATGAGCAGGGCTACATCAAGGTCGACCTCACGACCATGCGTACCTCAGTGCCGCTGGTCTACGCTGCCGGCGACATCACCGGCGGTATGAAGCAGATCACCGTCGCCGTAGCCCAGGGCTCCATCGCGGCCATGACGGCATTCGAGGACATCCAGTCGCAGTACCAGAAGAAAGAAAAGGAAGCGGCAGCGGCGGCAGAGAAGGTGTAGTCGGCAAACAGCACGGTACTCTTTCGCAGCAGCAGGCCGCTCCCGTCCCTGGGAACTTTGCCGCCCGTCTCGTTAGGGGGCTGGACCGCGGCCTGTCGATTCCCGTGCCCTTCAGTATCCTGTTCCTCATATTTTCCCCCGTCGCCTTGACGTCCGGTATATTCTGCCTATACAATAAAAGCATATTCGTACTTCATTCGGCATCACCGCCCTGCCGGCAGTGGACGTTAGCAAAGACAAGCAGGATCGAGAAGATCGGGAAGATCTGTATGCGAGCGCTTGAGAAGAAGGTCGGCGCAGCGACCGTCAGTCTTGTTTCCGATGACCTTACGGAGCGGGACGTGGACGCTATCGTGAACGCGGCAAACAGCTTCCTCCAGCACGGTGGCGGCGTGGCCGGAGCCATCGTTCGGAAGGGCGGGCGTTCCATCCAGAACGAGAGCAATGCCATCGGATTCGTTCCCGTAGGCGGGGCCGCCATGACGGGAGCAGGAACGCTCAAGGCCCGGCACGTGATCCATGCCGTGGGCCCGCGCATGGGCGAGGGCGACGAGGACAGGAAATTGGCTAAAGCGATCGGGACCGTCTTGGCCCTTGCCTCGGAGAAGGGGCTCGCGAGCATTTCCGTACCCGCCATAAGCGCCGGCATCTTCGGATTTCCGAAGGAACGGTGCGCGCGGACCCTGGTCGGAGGGACCGCTGAGTTCCTGCGGACGAACCCGGGGACGTCGCTTCGGCTCGTCGAATTCTGCATCTTCGACAAGGAGGCCCATAGCTACTTCGCGGCGGAGATCGAAAAACTGTGATGGGGCTGCGATAACCATCCTGTCAAAGCAGGGCATTTCGGAGGGCATATCTCGACAGAAAAGGAGGCTATCATGCTGAAAGAGTTCAAGACATTCATCATGCGGGGGAACGTACTGGACCTGGCGGTGGCGGTTATCATCGGGGGGGTATTCGGCAAGATCGTCAGTTCGCTGGTGAACGATATCCTCATGCCGCCCATTGGCCTTCTCGTTGGAAAGGTGGATTTCAGCGGGCTCTACTTCAACCTGTCGGATGCGACCTATGCGAACCTTGCCGAGGCGCAGAAGGCCGGCGCGCCGGTCATCAAGTATGGCCTATTCATCAACACGGTGATCGACTTCCTGATTGTCTCCTTCGTCATCTTTCTCGTGGTACGGTTGGCCAACCGCATGCAGCATGCAAAGGAGGAGCCCGCCGCCGTGCCGACTACCAAGGAATGTCCCTATTGTCTCTCGACGATCCCGATCAAAGCGACGCGCTGCGGCCATTGCACTTCGGATGTGAAGGCCGCATAAGGAGGCTTGAGCGGAAGCGGGAGGCTCTGCGTACTGCAGCAGGATCACCATATCATGACGAGGCGAGGGGGTGACTATGAGGATCGAGATCGAAGGAACGCTGCTCAAGATGACGCCGGAATCGGCAAAGGAGAAGGACGAGCTGCTTAAGCTCTGGAATACCGTGGTAGGGTGCATCCGGGACAATAAGAAACTGGTGCCCGTAGGACAGTACACGCCGGGTGTCAAGGATGTTGCCATGTTCAATATTGAGTAAGTAAGGGCAAGTCAGCGAAAAAAGGACCCTTCGCGAGGGGTCCTTTTTTTTCTGCCCGTCTTCAAATAATTATTGCACTGACCAGAATATTGTGTTATTCTTGTTCTGTGTCTATTTCGTGGCAGTCCGGCATCTCGCCGATCCGAATATTCCGGTGAAGAACTGAGGAGGTGCTGCGGTATGAAGACCATTTGGGGACCGATCATTGCGGCGTGCATCCTTCTGTTGGCGGCCTGCGGCAAGGATCACAACAACGCTCCGGCCGTTCCGCCGCCAGCGGCGGTGACACTTCTGGCGACAGGAGGTACGGGCAGTGCCGGCGCGGGCGGATTAGGCGGCTATGTCTATGTTGACTCCTACGGTTATGTCAAAGTATTGAAATCCGGGACCGTGGATGCGAGTTTCGTGATTTCAGCGATCACGCCAAGCTTGGGGACGAACCCCTACGTCATCAGCGGTGGCACCACAACCCTGGAGGTTGTCAGCGATACCACCAGCACCATTTCCGGTCTGTATATGAAGCCGAGCGATCAGTACCTATATCTTGGAGACGGAGACGGCGACACAACGAATGATCAGGCAGTCACGGGGCTTACGGTGAATGCCGGCGCGACTCTCGTTCTCGTTGACCAGGGTTATTGGGGCGGATATGGAACGGTTTGGCTGGCGAACGACCTTGTGGTGAACGGCACGATTACCTCGACAGCTCCTTCAATATATCTTGAAGCGAACGTGATTGATGTCGAGAGTGGCGGCAATATCACAACGTCTGCGACCGCTGATGGGTCCCCGGGGGGGGATATCTATCTTGGCAACGGGAACAACGTGACCAAGACCATCATCAATCGCGGGACCATCGAAGCGAAGGGGCTCGGTACCGGGAGCGGCGGCTACACGTATTTTGAGGCCGATGACCTCGTCGCCAACTACGGTACGATAGACACAAGCGGCGGAAAGAGCGATACGGGCAGCGGCGGCAGCGGAGGAGAGTTCGATGTCTATGTCGACTACGGCAATTTCTACTCCTCCGGGACCGTCCGTACTAACGGCGGCGAAGGCGGCAACGGATACAGCGGAGGAGGTGCAGGTACTGTTT
>JBAIYC010000206.1:0-3866 GCA_037916085.1 Nitrospirota bacterium
GAACGGGCATAAGCGTTCCGTCGGCCATCCGCAGGCCCCGGAGGACCGCACGATAGTCCTTCGCGCCCATGAACCGGTCCAGGGGCGAGAAGGCCCCGACCGCCATCAGTTCGAGGTCACAGACCGAGCGGAACGATATCTGGACGGAAGGCAGGCGTTTCGCCCGCTGCAGGGCCAGGTCGCGCTCCTTCCCGGTGACGACAAGGTCCACCAGCTTTCCGCCGTAGGGCGTCACCAAGTTCGTCGACAGTGCATCTTCCCTCATAGGGTCCCCTCCGAGAGATGAGATTACGGCTTCCTAGGGAGCCGTTCCGTGCCGCTGCCTGGTGCTGATGATTCGCCGGAGACCGTCCCCTGCCCGCGCCCCGGCATCTTTCGCCAGCAAAGGTACACTATTCCCGAGGCCTCCGTAACTACCCAAGCGGGTAACTACCCATTCGGGTAGGTGTGCGACAGACGAAAGGGTGTTATAGTTACAACAACTTTTCCCGACGGCAAAAACATGTTGTCCATGCGCAATCGCGATCAGCATGTCACGAACGCCAACGGGTAAAGGCCGTCGCTCTCTGCGGCAGTGCATCCTCGCAGGGAGAACGGATCATTTCCCCAAAGGAGGATTATCGTATGACCAGCGGCTTCAGAAGGACGATCATGGCAATGCTCTGCGCTCTCGGCGTTCTGTGCGTCATCGGCCCGCAGCGTGCAGCGGCGGAGATCAGGCTCGGGACCGTGCCCCGACTCAGCGCACCGGAGCTCCAGGCGATGTTCGCCCCGCTCGCGGCATACCTGAGCAGCGAGATCGGCGAGAAGGTGACGATCGTGATACCGAAGAATTTCGACGGCGTCGGCGAGATGGTGAAGGCCGGCCACATGGACATCGCCTTCGTCAATCCGCTCATCTACATCCAGATCAAGGAGAAGATCAATATCGAGCCTCTCGCCCTGTCGTCGGAAGTGAAGAGCGGCACACGCCTGCGTGGCATCATCGTCGTGCGGAAGGACAGCGGCATCAACAGCCTGCGGGAACTGAAGGGCAAGAAGTTCAGCTTCGTCGACGAGGACTCGCCGGCGGGTCACATATTCCAGAAGCTCCTCCTGAGCAAGGCGGGATTCGATTTGAACAAGGACATCGTCATGCTCCCCTATGCCAAGACCCATGAGAACGCGGTCACGGCCGTGTTCAACAGGACCGCGGACGCCGCCGGGGTGCGGGAAGAGCAGCTGGACAAGATGAAAGGGTCCCTCGATGTCTCCCAGTTGAAGATCATCGGGTATACCGACTACTTCCCGAACTGGCCGTTCTTCGCTTCACCGAAGCTCAAGCAGGAAACGTCGGCGAAGGTCCGTGCGGCCCTGCTCAAGCTGAAGCCGAACGACCCGCAGAACGAGAAGATCCTGGGCCCGGCCCGCCTGACCGGCTTCATTCCCGTTGCGGACAAGGAATATGACGACCTTCGGAAGGCAGCCCGGCTCGCCGGGGCGCTGTAGAAGGCCAAGGAGACAAATCAATGAACAAGAACTTCCTGTCCCACTGGACCCTGACTGGAAAGTTCCTGGCCAGCATCCTGCTGGCCCTGCTCCTGGTGTTCACCATCATGGCCCTGGTCATCGGCGCCCAGGAACGGAAGGTCCTCGTCAAAGAGCTCGCCGGAAAGGGCGAGAACGTCGCGAGGATACTGGCGGCGATCTCCGCGGATCCGATCTTGAGCTTCAATCTCTCGGCGCTGGAGAACCAGGTGCGGTACGTGGGAGGCGGGGACGGCGACATCGTCTTTGCGACAGTGACGGACCGCGAAGACAAGCCCCTGACGGAATATCGGAAGCCCGGATCGGAAAAGACGGACTTCATCGTGTTCTCCAGTCCCATCATGCAGCAGAACGAGAAGGTCGGCACGGTGAAGCTCGGGTACGCGACAGCAGGCATCAGGGACGCCTTGGTGCGATCCCAGGTGATCCTCGCCTTCTTGTCCCTGGGGACCCTGCTCCTGGTGTCGCTCGTCGTCTATCTGCTCTTCCGGCATCTGGCGCTCAAGCCCATCGACCGTCTGAACGGGGTGGTCAAGCGGGTCGCGGACGGCGATCTGACGGCCTCCGTTGCCGCGCAATCGGGCGACGAGATCGGGGCCCTGTTCACCAACATCGGTTCCATGGTGCAGAAGCTGCAGGGGGTCGTTTCGGGTGTGAAGAGCGCCGCTGACAACGTTGCCACCGGCAGCCGCCAGCTCTCGGCGGGCTCGGAACAGATGTCCCAGGGCACGACCGAGCAGGCGGCGTCGGCCGAAGAAGCGTCATCATCCATCGAGGAGATGCACGCCACGATCGGGCAGAACGCAGACAATGCCACCGCCACCGAGAAGATCGCCCGGAAGAGCGCCGATGACGCTCTGGTAAGCGGGCAGGCCGTGTCCGAGGCCGTGACGGCAATGAAGGAGATCGCAGGGAAGATATCGATCATCGAAGAGATCGCCCGCCAGACGAACCTCCTTGCGCTGAACGCGGCGATCGAGGCGGCACGCGCCGGCACGCACGGCAAGGGTTTCGCGGTGGTGGCTGCCGAAGTGCGGAAGCTGGCCGAGCGCAGCCAGGTGGCCGCGGCGGAGATCATACGGCTCTCCAACTCGAGCGTAGACATCGCGGAACGGGCGGGTGACATGCTGACCAAGCTCGTCCCCGACATCCAGCGGACGGCTGAGCTCGTGCAGGAGATCACCGCATCGAGCAAGGAGCAGGCATCGAACACCGACCAGATCAACACGTCGATCCAGCAGCTGAACAAGGTGATCCAGCAGAACGCCGGCGCCGCCGAGGAGATGGCGTCGACGGCCCAGGAGCTGGCCTCCCAGTCGGACCGGCTCCTGGAAACGATCTCCTTCTTTACGATCGAGAGCAACGGCACGTCGGCAACGAACTCAGGTCCCCGGCCGCTGACCGCCGCCCGCGCCGCGGTCCCGGTCAGGAGCCTCGCGGCACTCAAAGCGCCCGTGCCGAAACGGACGCCCAGGTCCGCAGGCACGGCAATCAACATGAGCCGTCACGCGGCCGGCGGGAACGGGGATGGCCGGGACAAGGAGTTCGAGCAATTCTGACGATCGCGGATTGTGGAATGACAAATCATGATCGAGACTGCCGAAGCGGCTTTGGTACTCTAATTCCGCATCCTGAACTCGCAAATGCGAAATCCCGGGAGGTTCCTATGTCTACCGCCGCTGCGACTGAAGCAGGACAGGCGACGCAGTACCTCACCTTCACGCTCGATGACGAGACCTTCGCACTGGACATCGCCAAGGTCCGCGAGGTGCTGGACTTCACGACCGTGACGAAAATGCCGCTGAACCCCGAGTTCCTCAGGGGCGTGATCAACCTGCGGGGAGCCGTGGTGCCCGTGGCCGATCTCAGGGTCACGTTCGGCATGTCGAGGACCGAGCGGACGGTGAACACCTGCGTGATCATCGCCGAGATCGAAGTGAACGGGGAACGGACCCTCCTCGGGGCACTCGCCGATTCGGTGCAGGAAGTGGTCGAGCTCGGAGCAGGCAACCTCGAGCCGGCGCCACGAATCGGGACGAAGCTCAACGCGGACTTCATCAAAGGGATGGGAAAGCGGGATGGAAGGTTCATCGTCGTCCTGGACATCGACAGGGTCTTTGGAGCGGACCGGACGGCGCCGATGCAGACCAACGGCTGAGTTCCTGCGCAGTGACGGCAGAGAGGACGCAAACGCTATGGCAGCAGCGTTTACAAACAGGGCCGGAGAGACCTCCCTCTCCTTCCTTTGCCGATCCCGGCCGAACCGGAAGGACGCAGCTTCCGTCATGAATCGAAAAGCTTGTTCTCGATCGCGATGGCGATGGCCTGGGTCCGGGTGG
>JBAIYC010000207.1:0-2706 GCA_037916085.1 Nitrospirota bacterium
CGCATTGCAGGTTCCACGATCTTCGCCATACCTTCGCTACAAGGCTTGCTCAGGCTGGTGTCGATCTTTACAAGGTGCAAAAGTTGATGCGCCACAAGTCCCCTCTCATGACACAGCGTTACGCGCACCATTATGCGGAAAGTCTTCGTGATGGTGTGGACACTCTGGATAGGATTAGCACAGAATTAGCACAATCTGGAGTGAAGGAAGCTTGCGGTGGGGTCGTAAGTGTTTGATAGAATGGTGGACGAGAAGGGATTCGAACCCTCGACCCCCGCATTGCGAACGCGGTGCTCTCCCAGCTGAGCTACTCGCCCGTCCCGGTCGGCAGGGCTATAATCTAATCTATCAGCCCCAATAAAGCAAGGGAAAAAACGGTCAATATGCTGTCGATGGTCGGCTGCCGGCAGACGACAAATCGCCATCCCTACAGGAGCCCCCTCCGGCAGGCGCCGGGGGATTCCCTGTCGCAGGGATTGACAATTCCCCTTGTCTTCGCTATAGTGTGCAGGCTTATTTCATGTCCATTTCTTACGGAGAAAGGAGAACCGGACCGTGCGCGAAAGAGAACGCGAGATACGCCGGAGGCGGAAGCGGAAGGAAGAGAACCAGAGGGCCCGCCGCAAAGCAGCAAAGACAGCCGCAGCCGAGAAGAAGGGCAAATAACCGATGCGCCTGAGGCCCGTCATCGTCCTGACCGCGGTCATCCTTCTCGCTGCCCTCGCCGCATCGCTGGGGTGCGCCCCGGCCGTGCCGCCCGAGGCTCCGTGGGAGAAGGACGCCCGTGCACTCATCGACCACGCCGAATCGCTGTTCGCCAAGCGGCAGTACGACCAGGCCATGAAGACCGTCGACGGGTTCTTCAAGACCTATCCGCAGAGCCGGTACGGCGACCGGGCGCTCTCGCTTGCAGGCGAGGTCCAGTTCACCTACCGTAACTATCCCCAGGCGCTCCGATACTACAAGCAGCTGATCGAGAAGTTCCCCTCCTCGACGCTCATTACCGAAGCAAAGTATAAGGTCGGACTCTGCTACTTCGAGCTCAAGGACTACGACCTCGCCATAGATAACCTGGAGGACCGCGCAAAGATCACCGACCCTGCCAAGCTCCTGCGCACTTCCGAGGTGCTGTCCCAGGCCTACCTTGCCCGCGGGCGGAACGTTCCGGCGATCCGGGAGCTCGTCTATCTAAGCCAGAACGCGGCGAACGAGAAGCAGAAGGCCGGGTACCGGGACCGCGTACGCGAGATGATCGACAAGAAGCTCACCGAGGACGATCTCAGGACCGTCGCGGCCGGCTCCGCCTATCCGTCCGATATCGCGCTCCTTCGGCTCACGGCGCTCCTGATCGAGCAGCACCGCTTTGCCGACGCAGCCTCCTCGGCAAAGAAGTTCCTCGACGCATACCCGGCGCATCCCGAGAAGACCCGGGCGGAGATGATGCTCGCCGAGGCAACGGCCGGGCTCGTTGCTCCGAAGTATTCGCTCGGCGTGCTGGTACCGCAGACCGGACCTGCGTCGTTCTACGGCAACCACGTGCTCCGCGGCATCCAGCTCGCGGTCCTGTCCTACAACAAAGAGCATCCCGACGACCGCACGCAGATCATCGTCAAGGACACCGAAGGCGCGCCCGAGAAGGCCACGGCGGCGTACAAGGAACTGGCCGCGAAGGGCGTTGTTGCGGTCATCGGCCCGATCCTCTCCTCGGAAGTGAAGGCCCTCGTCCCCGACCTGGCGAAGACGCCGCTCCCGGTCATCACCCCCACGGCCGCAGGGCCGGGTCTGACCGAACTCAGCCCGTGGATCTTCCGGAACGCCATCACCAATGTCGGACAGGCAGCTGCCGCGGCGCAATATGCGACCGATCAGAAGCTCAGGAAGATCGTCGTCATCGCCCCCGATGATCCCTACGGCAGGGACCTGGCGCGCATCTTCGTAAAGGAGCTCGGCAGGAAGATCGAGATCCTCGCGACCATCACTTATCCGACCGACGCAAACGACTTCGGTCCCACGATCAGGAAGCTCATGGAGATCGATCTTCGCTCCCAGCGTATCCCCATCCCGGAGGACGAGCAGGAGCGGAAGCGGCTCCTCCAGAACTACACGCCGACGTTCGACGGCCTCTACCTCCCTGGCTACGCCGAGAAGGTAGGCCTCCTGCTCCCGCAGCTCGCCTTCTACAATATCACGGGCAAGACCATCATCGGCTCGAACTACTGGCATTCGCCCGATCTTCTCGAACGTGCCGGCACGTATGCCGAAGGCGCCGTGTTCACCGACGGCGTCTACCCCGAGAGCCAGGACGCCTCGATCAAGGCGGTTGCCGACGCTTACCGCTCGGCCTACCAGGAGGAGATGGACATCCTTGCGGGCCAGGCCTACGACGCTGCCTCCATGGTCCTGTCGCTGCTCGGGCAGACGAAGAGCACGCCTGCAGCCGTCAGGGAAGGACTGCTTTCTCTCAAGGACTTTCCGGGCGTTTCCGGCACGACGACGTTCGCCGGCAGCGGCGAAGCACAGAAGAAGCTCTTCCTCATCAGGATCGAGGGCGGCAGGTTCACGCTTGTGCAGCAGTAACCGCCCTCTTCCCGGTTTTCCCTTGACACATCGGTCCCCTTTCCTTTAGTATCAGTTTTCGTTCACTTTGGAAATCCGCATGGAAGAGCTCTCGCTCATACAGAAGATCGCCGTCATGGCCGTACCGCT
>JBAIYC010000208.1:0-11094 GCA_037916085.1 Nitrospirota bacterium
CGAAGATCGCCGAGAAGATCGGAAAGGATAAGCGGAGCGAGGTGTACTTTGCCATGTCAAACGTCCTTGACAGGCAATATGACTCCATCAGAAATCAGTTCGGCACCACTTATCCCGCGCCTCCGCGGGAGATACGGGGCGGCGTGACGTTCACGTTCTGACGGGCTATGATACCGTGAGTCGGGCAGTTCCTATGGAACATTCTACGATACGATTCCATCGACCTTTTGCTGTCTCGGCGGCGATCCACACACTTGTCTTCGGGACCGCCTTGGCCTTCGCTCACTACGGGGAGACGATCTTCGGCCGGGAAGCGCACGTCATCACAGTTGACCTCGTCGGCGAGAGCGGAAGTGCGTCCGCAGGCGAGCGGCGGGCGGCCCCTCGCCACGCAACCGCGGCTCCCTCTGCACCGGCAATGCCCGCATTGGATCACGAAAAGGAGGCGGTGATCGTTCCGGAGCCTGTGAAGAATGACGCTGTCGATCGGCGAGGATCGGCCGGGAGCGGATCTGAGGGATCGGCCGTAGGAGCGCCTGCCGGGCCCGCGGGTGTCGGGCATGAAGGGCAGAGAGGTTCTACAGGGCCCGAAGGCGGGCTGTCACCGGATCAGTGGCGGATGCTGCAGTCCGCCATCGAGAAGGCGAAGAGCTATCCCCGGCTGGCCCGCGAGCGCGGCATCGAGGGTGTGGTCCTCGTCAGGTTCCGGGTCCTGCCGTCGGGCGAGGTCCAAGAGGTGAACATCGCAAAGAGCTCGGGTGCCGCCATTCTTGACGAGGCCTCGGTGAGGACCGTTCAGCGCGCCGCACCAATGCCCTATGTGAGCGGCTGGATCGAGGTCCCGATGGTGTACGAACTAAAAGCAGACGCAAGATGAAGGAAGAAAGATGAGTGTCGACGAGAAAAAGCTCGGGATGGTAAAATGCCCGGTTTGCAAGAAAGAATCGGCCTGGAAGGACAACCCTTTCAGGCCGTTCTGTTCGGAGCGCTGCAGGCTCATCGATCTCGGGAAATGGGCCTCAGAGGAATACCGCATTCCCGGCGGCCGGCAGGCTGTCGATAAAGACGACGACAGCGAGAAAAAGTAGAGGGAAGACTAGAATTTCCTGCCGAAATATATTATAATTGGGCAACGATTTGGGCGTCCATGACGGTGCGGGGAACCTGCTTGTCCGATGAGCATCCCCTGTGCCCACCCAGGAGAGCATGCTTTATGGATATCCGCTGCGGTAGCTGCAATAAGCTTTTCCGGGTTGCCGACGACAAGATTTCCGGCAGGGGCATTCGCTTCAAGTGCTCCCGCTGCGGAGAGATAATCACGGTCACTCGTGATGACGCGACCGCTCCCGCGCCAGGACCGGCGATCACGCCTCAAGCAGCCCCCGAAGCCCCGACGGTCAAGGTCCCTCCAGCCGCTCCGCCTGCTTCGCATCCGCAGCCCTCTTTCGCCCCTCCTTCCGGAGAGTTCCAGCCCGACGAGTATCAGGCGCCTGTCCCGTCGGCCAACATGAGTGATTTTGATCTCAGCATGCCCGATGCGGCGGCAGGCGCTGCCGGAGGACAGGAGGAAGAGCCCTCGGGCGGAGAAGGGTTTTCATTCGGCACGCCGTCAGGGACGACGGGTTCCGAATCTAGCTCATCAGAGGGGGAGATCTCCATATCCGAAGAAGAACAACGGGAGGCGGAAACGGCCTTTCAGTTCGGGGCGGATAGCATTTCCGAAACGGCGCAGAAGCCGGTGCTTTCGAGCGAGACCGCCCGGCCGACGCAGGAAACGGGAGCGTTACCGGAAAAGCAGCTAGTGCCCGAGCTGAACCTCGAAGAGCAGAAGATGACGAGCGAGCAATCAGCAGAGGATCGCGAGCTCCGTGAAGAAGCTGAAGCACCCCTTCGTTCGTCAGCCGAGTTTTCAGCTGCGCCGGGAGAAGAGGCTGATAAAGAGTCCGGGCTCGAGCAGGCAATCGCCATTCCGGGGGATGTCGGTCCGGAACCTCCTTCATCGCAGACCTTTCCCGGCGAGGCCAGAGAGGTCGTACGGCCGGACGAGCCGGACCTTACCAAAGCACAGGCCGTGACCGCGGGGAAAAGCGTCCATCCACTCGCATCGGGGAATCTCACAGGCGCCGTTGCCGGGCTGGGTTGCGCTCTGCCGGTCGTCTCGCTTGCGCTCTTCGCTTTTGGCGTGATGATGCAGTTCATGCCCGGCTTTTCTGTGTTTCCGCGATATCATTTACTTGCCGTGATCGGGGGCGGGCTCGTCGGTCTCGGGGTCATGACCGGGATCGTTATCGCCATTGTGCAGGCACAGGCCGGAAAGAAGCTGTTCTTTCTTCTGAACATCCTCATCGGTGCAACCTTTGGCCTCGTGTACGGGGCGGGCATGGATACCATCACATCGGTGGCGTCCGGCGGTGGACTGCACCTTCAAAGTGTCCTCGCAAGCGCCGTTGCCGGGGGTATGATGGCCCTTCTGATGAGCATCGTGATCGTCATCGTGCGGCGGGTCGTGCTCGTAACGAAGGACGAGTCCTTTGCAGCTGCGATTTCGGTACCGCAAAAGGTCGGGGTCGCCTTGTCGCTGATCGTCATTGTGCTCTCTCTCTATGCTGAAGGATCATTGATTGGCAGCATGGAGAGGGCGGCTGGGGAGATGCAACAGCAGCAGTTCGAGGCCGATATTACTCCGGATGGGATGACCATTGCGAACCCGCAGGGCTATGTCGATCAGACCACCGGCGACCTGGTGATCACCGGCGCGGTCCAGAACACCCTGGATAAGCCGAAGGATGGATGGTACCTCAAAGTGGATGTGTTCGATAAGGACCAGAAGGTTCTTGCGACGATCAAGATGTTGAACGGGGTGCAGCTCTTTGACCAGCGGGATTTCGACCTTTTGGCAGCAAGGGGCAAGAACATCGATGAGCTCAAAGCAGGCATGGTCACAGCACTCCAGAGCGCAACCATTCGGGCAAAAGGGAATGTCAGATTCGAGATGCATCTAATGAATCCTCCCCAAGAGGCCACAAGCTTTTACCCGGCTCTTATGAAGTTCTCGTTCCACGAAGCGACGAGCGAAAAGACAGTTCTCCCCTAGCAACCCATTCGAACTGCCACGGTTGTTGTTACCCCGTCCCATGGCCATGCCTGCCGGACGCTGTCCGTCTTATGGTATCGCGCCGGTACGGGGAAACATGCGACCCATTGTGTCCATGGATGTTGTGAGCGCAAGATTTGGTAGTTCGAGCTCAATTTTGTCTTGACAAAACCCGTGACTGTGTTATAACAACTGAACTTTTTCCAATCAGGAGACAGTGAGGAGACACATGAGCAGCATACACAAAAACTACCTCTTTACCTCGGAGTCGGTGACCGAGGGCCATCCCGATAAGATAGCCGACCAGATCTCAGATGCCGTCTTGGACGCCTTCCTTGCTCAGGACCCCATGAGCCGGGTCGCGTGCGAGACGTTGCTCACGACCGGCCTCATCATGGTCGCCGGTGAGATAACCTCAAAGGGCAGGGTGGAGATCGATGAACTCGCCCGGAAAACCGTCACTGAGATTGGCTATACGCGCGCAAAATTCGGTTTTGATGCCGAAACCTGCTCCGTCATCACGGCAGTACACCGGCAGTCGCCGGATATCTCCATGGGCGTGGATACCGGGGGAGCGGGCGACCAGGGACTCATGTTCGGCTACGCCTGCGATGAGACGCCCGAACTTATGCCCCTCACGATCGCTCTTGCGCACCGGATCACGAAGCAGCTTACCGAGGTCCGCAAGAAAGGCATTCTTCCGTACCTCCGGCCGGACGGCAAGTCCCAGGTCACCGTGGAGTACAAGCAGGGCAAGGCGCACAAGATCCACGCCGTTGTGGTCTCGAGCCAGCACAGCCCCGATGTGGAGCAGAAACAGATCCGGGCGGACATCATCGAGAAGGTGATCAAGCCGGTGCTTCCGAAGGACCTGTTCGACGAGAAGTCCATCATCTATCACATCAACCCGACGGGAAAGTTCGTGGTCGGCGGCCCCATGGGCGACACCGGCCTCACGGGGAGGAAGATCATTGTGGACACCTACGGCGGCGTGGGCAGCCACGGGGGCGGCGCATTCTCGGGCAAGGACCCGTCCAAGGTCGACCGTTCCGCGGCCTATATGGTCCGCTACATCGCAAAGAACATCGTGGCGGCCGGCCTCGCCAGCGAGTGCGAGGTGCAGCTCGCCTACGCCATCGGCGTTCCCGAACCGGTCTCGGTCCATGTCGACGACTTCGGCACGGGCAAGGTGCCACACGACAAGCTGGTCGACCTCATTCGGAAGAACTTCGACATGACGCCCAAGGGCATCATCCAGACACTCGACCTCCGCAGGCCGATCTATCGGAAGACGGCGGCCTACGGCCATTTCGGGCGGAACGAACCGGAGTTCACCTGGGAAAGGACGGACAAGGCGGCTACGCTCAAGAAGGAAGCTGGGCTATAGTCCTTTCCGGCAAGAAGACAGATATCTCTTGGTTCCAAGAGAGTCAATATCAAACAGGGGAGGCTTTTCGATGAGAAGGATGGTCTTTGCAGTCTTCGTCGGCTTCGCGATGACGGCATTGCCGGTCATCACACAGGCCGCAGGCGGCCATGACGGGCTGACCTGCACGGGTTGTCACGCTCTGCACACGTCAAAGGGCGGGAACCTGATCTTTGCAGTTGACCCTAACAAGAAGGACATCAACCCGCGCACCAAGCAGCCGTACAGCGGCATAACCGCGCTCTGCCTTGGGTGTCATGAGACGGAGGAAAAGGGCGGTCAGGAAATCAAACCCATCAACGGGCACATCAGCCATCCGTACGGATTGGCCTCGGTCAATTCCAAGGTTGCCCATGTCCCTGCCGAGTCGCTCCGGGACGGCAAGTTCGAATGCGTCGGCTGCCACGATCCGCATCCTTCGAACACCAACTACAAGTACCTCCGCATCGATACGAACGGCGGCGCGAAGATGGATGTGTTCTGCGCGGCCTGTCATCCAATGAAGGCCGATCCGAAGTCGGCAACCGCCGCAGCCAAGACCCGCATGTTCTCGAGCATGGACGAGAACGCGAGCCCAGCATCGGCGTCGGCAGAGGCCCCCACGGCCGTGGCGCAGAGCAGCGGAAAGAAGAAACCCTAGATAGAGGTACGATGAACGGGAGCCACCACGATCTTTTACCGGATCGTGGTGGTTTTTTTGCGGCTGTTGATCTTTTTCCACGTGTGTTTTTTACTAGTTGGCCGCGAACAGCCGGAATGCAAGGGAGAAGCAACTGACAAGGCTGCCACATTTCGCGCAGGCGCAGAACTGTAATTCAAACATCAACCCACCCCATCGAGGGGCGCTGCAGCAGTCACCGCAAGGTGGGTCTGTCAGGCTCGATGGAGTAATTCAACAGGTAGCAACGGCGCCCATTCATTAACCTGAATGGGAGGAGCATTATGACTACTGCAATGGCTGTAAAAGACTACGTTGTCGCCGACATGAAATTGGCCGATTGGGGCCGCAAGGAGATCAAGATCGCCGAGACCGAGATGCCCGGCCTGATGGCCATCCGCGAAGAGTTCGCCAAGAGCCAGCCGCTGCAGGGCGCGCGCATCACCGGCTCGCTGCATATGACCATCCAGACCGCCGTGCTGATCGAGACACTGAAGGCGCTCGGCGCGGAAGTCCGCTGGGCTTCGTGCAACATCTTCTCCACCCAGGACCACGCTGCTGCCGCCATCGCAGCGGGCGGCACACCGGTGTTTGCCGTAAAGGGCGAATCGCTCAAGGACTACTGGGACTACACGCACCGCATCTTCGAATGGGCGGACGGCGGCTACTCCAACATGATCCTGGACGACGGCGGCGACGCAACGCTGCTGCTGCACCTGGGCAGCAAGGCCGAGAAGAACATCTCGGTGCTCGACAAGCCCGACAGCGAGGAAGCGACGGTGCTGTTCGCGAGCATCAAGGCCAAACTCAAACAGGACCCGAAGTGGTATTCGACGCGCCTGGCGAAGATCAAGGGCGTCACGGAGGAGACCACCACGGGCGTCCATCGCCTTTACCAGATGCACGAAAAGGGCGAACTCAAGTTCCCCGCGATCAACGTCAACGACTCGGTTACCAAATCCAAGTTCGACAATCTCTACGGCTGCCGCGAATCGCTTGTGGACGGCATCAAGCGCGCAACCGATGTAATGGTCGCGGGCAAGATCGCCGTGGTCTGCGGCTACGGCGATGTGGGCAAGGGCTCGGCCCAGGCGCTCCGTGCACTGTCCGCCCAGGTGTGGGTCACCGAGATCGATCCGATCTGCGCCTTGCAGGCCGCGATGGAAGGCTACCGCGTCGTGACCATGGACTACGCCTGCGACAAGGCCGACATCTTCGTTACCGCCACGGGAAACTATCATGTCATCGACCACCAGCACCTGGTCAAGATGAAGGACCAGGCGATCGTTTGCAACATCGGCCACTTCGACTCCGAGATCAACGTTGCCTCGCTGGAGAAATACCAGTGGGAGGAGATCAAGCCGCAGGTCGATCACATCGTCATGCCGAGCGGTAACCGCATCATCCTGCTGGCTAAGGGTCGCCTGGTGAACCTCGGATGTGCCACCGGCCACCCGTCGTACGTGATGTCGTCCTCTTTCGCCAACCAGACCATCGCCCAGATCGAACTGTTCACACAGACCGGCAGGTACCCGGTGGGAGTGTACACACTGCCAAAGCACCTGGACGAAAAGGTCGCGCGTCTGCAACTGAAGAAACTGAATGTGCAACTGACCACGCTGACCGATCAGCAAGCCGCATATATCGGCGTGCCCAAGGAAGGTCCGTACAAGTCGGGGCACTACCGCTACTAAGCGGGCTGGTTCCTGTAGTTCCGGGAGGTCGCATGCCGTAACCTTACGACGGGGGCGGAACATTTCAATCCCCGCTCGTCATATCGGTCGTTGAGGAAGCCAGATGAAGTATGACGTAAAGGACATCAAGCTTGCTGAAAAGGGCAAGCTCAGGATCGAGTGGGCCAACCAGAGCATGCCGGTCCTGAACCTCATCAAGAAGCGCTTTTCCAAGGAAAAACCGCTCAAGGGCGTGCGCCTAGCGGCCTGCCTGCACGTGACCACCGAGACCGCATCGCTTATGCAGACACTGAAGGCAGGCGGCGCCGATGTCGTGCTCTGCGCTTCGAACCCGCTGTCCACTCAGGATGACGTTGCCGCGTCGCTGGTCAAACACGACAAGATACCGACCTTTGCCATCAAGGGCGAGGACGGTAAGACCTACTACAATCACATCATGTCCGTGCTCGATATCAAGCCGCAGATGACCATGGATGACGGCGCTGATGTGGTGTCCGTGCTCCACACCAAGAGGAAGGACCTGCTTGCCCACGTGATCGGCGGGACCGAAGAAACCACCACGGGAGTGATCCGCCTTAGGGCCATGGCGAACAACGGGGTTCTCCAGTATCCGATCATCGCGGTCAACGATGCCCAGACCAAGCACTTCTTCGACAACCGGTACGGAACGGGCCAGTCGACCATGGACGGCATCCTTCGCGCCACGAACCGCCTGATCGCGGGCTCCATCTTCGTTGTGGCCGGTTACGGCTGGTGCGGACGCGGTCTTGCCATGAGGGCAAAGGGGATGGGAGCAAATGTCGTTGTGACCGAGATCGATCCGCTCAAGGCCATCGAGGCCGTCATGGACGGCTACCAGGTGATGCCCATGAGCGCTGCGGCCAGGATTGGCGACATCTTCGTCACCGTGACCGGCGACATCAAAGTCATCCGGGAGGAGCATTTCCGCACCATGAAGGACGGGGCGATCGTATGCAATAGCGGTCATTTCAATGTGGAGATCGACCTTGAGCGCCTGGAGAAGATCAAGCGCAAGAAGCGCGTTATACGCGAGTTTGTTGACGAGTACACCCTGCCGAACGGCAGAAAGATCAACGTCCTGGGCGAGGGGCGGCTCATCAATCTGGCTTCCGCCGAGGGGCATCCGTCGAGCGTTATGGACATGAGCTTTGCGAACCAGGCGCTCTCGGCCGAGTTCATGCTGAAGAACAGCAAGGAACTGGAGAACGATGTCTATGCCGTCCCCGAGGACATCGACAAGGAGATCGCGAGGCTCAAGCTGAACGCCATGGGCGTAAAGATCGACAAGCTCACTCCCGAACAGCAGAAGTACCTTGCATCCTGGGAGATGGGAACGTAGAAATTCCCAGGACGGGACCCAGAGCCGGATATCAGGAGCCAGGGCCAGAGCGCAGAACAGAGGATCGATGATCCTGCTGAATTCTGACTTCCGGCTCCTGGCTCCTGTTGTTTTATGAGATATTATCTTTTCATAGCTGCGTCGATGGCGATCTGGAGTACTTGGGGCGTTATTGTCAGATGGCTCGGGCTGCCGCCCGTGGTCATACTGTTCTATACATCCCTCATCGCCAGCATGACGGTACCGAGCATCCTTGCTTTCCGTGGTGAATTGGACCTCACAGGTTCGCTCGCGGTCTGGCCGTGGTTCCTGGCGCTGCTGTTCTCATCGCTGGTGAACAACATTTCGTACTTTTACGCCCTCGCGCATACGACGGTTTCAAACGCGGTCTTCACGCACTATACAGCACCGCTGTTCGTGGCAATTCTGGCGCCTCTGCTCATTGCCGAATCGGTGCAGAGAGTTACGCTTCTCTCCCTGCCACTTGCCATCGGCGGGATGGTGCTGATCATCATTTCCGGAGGGGGCCTTCAGCTCCACGGAGCCCATGCTCGCGGTATTGTTGCCGGGACCGTTTCCGGACTGGCGTACGCGCTCCTGATCATAGCCTCCCGAAAGCTCAGCCGAATGCGTATGCATCATAAGGCCATCGTGCTGGTCCTCTGGGGGACGACCTGCGTCACTGCCATTCCTGCCCTCCTTGAGCAGTATACGCTAGACGCGCGCAAGGCGGGCCTCCTTGTTCTGACCGGCATCGCGCATTCCACCCTTGCTCCACTGCTCTATTACAGCGCTCTTCGCCATGTCATAGCACAGTTTGCGGCGATACTCGGCTACCTGGAGCCGCTTTTTGCCGTGCCGGTTGCATTCGTCTTCCTGTCCGAGGCACCCGCGTTCCCGGCTCTGGCCGGCGGATCTCTGATATTGATATCCGGCTATCTTATTGTCCATGACTCGGCGCGCAAGGCCCGCCTGCCAGATAAAAATAGTTCATAACCGACCTTGCATTATCCTGTTTTTCAGCTATACTTCAACTATCAATTCTCGTCCAGCGTATCCTAGCGGCGGGTCATTCACACGGTCGTGGCTGGAGTTCTTCCATCTCAACAGGTGCTGATCACATAGGGTCATTACGGGTGTCTGTCAGTGAGCGATGGGCCGAAGATCGCGTTGGAACCAGACCCCTACAATTTATCATAGTTGCTAATCTCTGCACCATCTTCGCTTATCGCGTGGGATCCTGTCGGATGCGGTTCCGGCCGTCGAATTGCTGGCCTAAAGCCTGAGAATGCATCGAATGATGTGCGTTTTTCGGTCTGCCTATCAATTTTATTGTAAAGGAGTGTAACGAGAATGAAAATGTTTGCAAGAGGCATAGCCTATTCTGTCGTTCTGGCAGCGGGATTACTCGGCCTTGCAGTCCTTCCTGCGACAGCTTCTGATAAATCCGGAGAGGCTCTGTTCAAGGAGCACTGCGCAGTTTGTCATCCTGACGGAGGGAACGTTGTAAACCCCGCCAAAACGCTGCATAAGAAGGATAGGGATGCGAATAATGTGAAAACCGTGAGCGATATTATTCAGAGAATGCGAAAACCGGGACCAGGGATGACTCAGTTTGATGAGAAGACCATCCCTGATAAAGAGGCAAAAGAGATTGCGTCCTATATTTTGAAAACATTTAACAAATGATGCAACAGTATGCCAGTGTGTAACAATAGGTAACGCATAGAGTGCTACGGGCAGCGTTTTTACGCTCAGTCTATAAACAATACCATTATATATCAGTATCTTAATAATGGCATGATAAATGCTTATAGGTCTATAATTCACTGTTATATATGACGATTGGCACTTGCCACTAGTGATGTTGTGCTTTGGGAGCGCATCGCGTATTTGCTTTTTCTTCTCAACTTATCGAAATTTTTTCCTAATCGTGGAGGTTGTATGAAGAACAAGGATTTTAAAACGTTCAGCGCGCTGGTGGGTGGTGTCTCTCGCAGGGACTTTCTGAAATACTGTACCATCATGGCATCAAGTATGGGGCTTCCGTTAGGAGCCGGAGCCCAGATGGCGGAGGCTGCGGTGAATCCGAAGCGTCCGCCCGTTATCTGGCTGTCGGCCCAAGAGTGCACTGGCTGCACGGAATCACTTCTGAGAGCCACACACCCGACTCTTGAGCATCTGATACTCGATCTGATATCCCTCGATTACCACGAAACGCTGAGCACCCCCTGTGGTCATCAGGCAGAAGAGGCACGTGCGGCATCGATCAAGGAGAACAAAGGAAAGTTTATCCTTGTTGTGGACGGGGCAATCCCGGTCAAGGACAACGGCATCTACTGCATGGTCGCCGGCAAGACGATTCTGGACACGCTGAAGGAAACGGCGAAGGATGCCTTTGCGATCATCGCCATCGGTTCCTGCTCCTCATGGGGCGGCGTACCGTCGGCCGACCCGAACCCGACAGGCGCCACTCCGGTCCACAAAGTGCTGGCCGATGCCGGCATCAAGACGCCCGTGGTCAACATCCCGGGATGTCCTCCCAACCCATACAATTTCCTTTCGACCGTCCTGTATTTTGTCACGTTCAAAAAATTGCCCGAACTTGACAGCAAGGCCAGGCCGATGTTCGCGTATGGAAGGCTTATCCATGAGAACTGCGAGCGCAGGCCGCATTTCGACGCCGGCCGTTTTGCAACGGAGTTCGGCGACGACAACCATCGCAAGGGATACTGCCTGTATAAGCTCGGATGCAAAGGCCCCGAGACCCATGCCAACTGCCCCTCTATCCTTTTCGGCGATACTGGTGCGGGGACCTGGCCGGTGGGCACCGGACATCCCTGTTTTGGCTGCACGGAAGAA
>JBAIYC010000209.1:0-3003 GCA_037916085.1 Nitrospirota bacterium
AAGATGCCCGTCAAGATCCGCGCCTGCGACACCATGGGCTACGGCTTCCCCTTCCCGGGCACCGCGCTCCCCCGGGGCGTTCCCGAGATCTTCTACGCGCTGACCAACGACGGCGGAGTGCCGTCGGAGCAGCTCGAGTGGCACGGCCACAACGATTTCCACAAGGTGCTGGTGAACGGCGTGGCGGCCTGGATGTACGGCTGCTCGTCGGTGAACGGCGCTCTGCTCGGTTTCGGCGAGCGCACCGGCAACACGCCCGTGGAAGCGCTCCTCTTCGACTACATCAGCCTGACCGGCGATGACCACGGCATCGACACCGCGGCGATCACCGAGATGGCCGAGTACTTCCGCAAGGAGCTCGGCTTCAACATCCCGAACAACTATCCCTTCGTTGGCTCCGAGTTCAACTCCACGAGCGCCGGCATCCATGCCGATGGCATGATGAAGAACGAGGAGATCTACAACATCTTCGACACCTCGAAGATCCTGAAGCGGCCCATGGGCGTCATCATCACGGACAAGTCCGGGGTCGCCGGCATCGCCCAGTGGGCGAACGGCCATCTCCGGCCGGACGCGGACAAGAAGATCGACAAGCGGCACCCCGGCATCGCAAAGATCAACAAGTGGGTCATGGAACAGTACGAACAGGGCCGTACCACCAGCATCTCGAACGACGAACTCCTGGAGAAGGCCAAGAAATACCTGCCCGAGTACTTCGTATCGGACCTGGACCGGCTGAAGAAGAAGGCTTCGGAGGTCGCACGCCACATCGTGGAGGAATTCGTCGAGCGGCAGGACATCCGCTCCATGCTGCCGACCCGCATGGAGCCGGGCATGGAAAAGCTCCAGCGCGAGGACCCCTTCATCCAGTTCGCCTATGTCGTGAACAAGGAAGGACAGAAGGTCACGAAGAACATCACGGACATCGAGAACAAGGCCAAGTACGAGACATCCGGCCTTGGCGACGACTTCTCGGACCGTTCATGGTTCATCAACCCCATGAAGGACGGCAAGAGCTTCGTGTCAGACTTCTACACCTCGAAGATCACTGGAGCCCTCTGCATCACCGTCTCCGCGCCCATCGCGAACAACGACGGCGATATCGTCGGCGTCTTCGGCGTCGACATCCGCTTCGAGGACCTGGTGCGGGCGGAGTAGCGGCTCTTCACTGCCAAAAAACTCAAAAGGCCGTACGGAGATCCGTACGGCCTTTTTCGTTGCATTCTCCACCATCCCCGCCAGCGAGGACCTCGGGCGAGTTCGGTCGAGCCTAATCCTCGTCGTGACCGTGACCATGCCCGTGCCCGTGTTCCTTGCCGTTCCCGCCGCCCTTGCCGTGACCTTCTTCCCAGCGTTCATCCAGGTCATGACGTCGCTTCAGTTCATGGAACTCCCGTGAGCCCGGCTTGATGCCGAGGCTCTTCGCGAGGTGGCCCCAGCCCTTGCCCTTCTCCGAACGGTATCGCTCCTGCACGACCCTGACCGGCTGGCCGGACATCTCGCTCATCCGCAGCATCATGTACGCGTCAGCCGGCTGCGCCACATTGCCGATCACCGTCGAGATCTCCGCATTGCCGATCTTGAAGCGCGTCGCGAGCTGCGCCTTGAACCCGGACGGATCGTTCTGCGCCCTGATGTTCAGGTCCTTGATCCAGTCAAAGTCCCCCGCGAACGCCATTCCCGCCGCAAAAACAAACACCGCCGAACAAAGGAACACCACAAAAACTCTTCTCATTTCCTCCTCCTGTGTGCGTTGATTCTGTCAGTCCCACTTCCGTGATTTTCTCATAAAGTATGCGGCCAGAAAGAAAAACAGCCCGGCAGCACCTAAACACCACAGAGCCTCGGTGTCGAACCCGCTGACGCGGAAGACGACGGCGCCAGCAGCCGAGCCCGCGGTGAAGATGGAAAAGATGAAGCCGCGGCCAATGTTATGGATGTGCTGGAGCACTCGCACGATGTCGCGGGAGCCTATCTCGACGCGCAGCTCTCCTCTCTCCGTCGTGACCAGAAAGTCTTCCAGGAGCCTGGGCAGCCGGACGACGGACCGCCCGGCGGCCCCCGCCTGTTTCAGAACGCCCTCCACACTCCTCTCCTCGGCACGGATGAACCGCTTGGCAAAGGGTGCTGCGATCTCGATCAGGTTCGTGCCTGGATCGAGCTGGGAGCCGAGGCCGTTCAGCATGCCGATGACGCGCCCGAACAGGATGAAGTCATTGGGGATCTGGATGGACGGGGAGAGCTGGAGCGCCTCAAGCACGTCGTCGCCGATCTCATCGATGTCCATGGCCTTGAACTCGGAAAGAGACATGTCGCGGTACTTGCCAAGCAGACGTTCCACGAGATTGACCAGCGGCTGGATGTCCTTCGTGAGCGGAATGAACCCCATGTCCACGAGCGCCCGGACGATCCCCCGTGCGTCCCGGTCCACGATGGCCCCAAAGGCGTGCCGCAGCCCTTCCCGCTGGTGCGGCGCAATGCGGTCGACCATGCCGAAGTCCACGAAGATGATCTCCGGTCCCGGGCGGACGAAGATGTTCCCCGGATGGGGGTCGCCGTGAAAGAACCCGTCGCTGAAGATCATCTGGGAATAGGCCTCGGCCAGGAGCCGGCCGACCTCCTTCCGGTCGATGCCCTCCCGGTCGATCGACGCAAAGTCCGTGATCTTGATCCCCTCAAGGTATTCGAGGGTGAGCACTGTGGACGTCGTGTAGGGCCAGTAGACGATGGGGAACCGCAGGCGCGTATTTTTCGCGAAATTCCGCGCAAAGGTCTCGGCGTTCCGACCCTCTTTGAGATAGTCGAGCTCCTCCATCACGATGCGGGAGAACTCGGCGTAGATCACGTCGAGGTTCACCCGCGAATAGAGCAGCCGGAGCAGCCGCATGATCACCTTGATGGTCCGCATGTCCGCCGCAATGATCCGCTCGATCCCCGGATACTGGACCTTCACGACGATGCAGTCGCCGTCCCGGAGGCAGGCCCGGTGGACCTGGCCCAGGG
>JBAIYC010000210.1:0-3783 GCA_037916085.1 Nitrospirota bacterium
CCGACATACTTGTTCAGGGGATGGGTCCGTTTCAGGCCGGGAAGCGGCGGCTTCCGGCGGACACCCAAGGAATCCATGGTCTCCAGAAGCTCGGGATTGAAACTGTCGTAACGAAGGCCCTTCTTAAGGGCAAGGATGGCCTTTTTCCGATCGCCCGATGCAAGATAGGCCCGGGCGATGTTGAGGTAGAACGTCGGATAATGGGCTTCGGCATCCATCGGGACCGTCGCGACAAGCTGCTTGAGCGCCCGTTCGGTCGCACGGATTCCCTTGCGATAATCCTTCGAGACGAGGGCCAGCAAGGCCCCATAATAGGAAAGGAGAAACGCATTCTCACCGTGCACGTCCAGTCCCTCCTTCAGGATCGCAAGGGCCTGGGCATTGAGATTCTTCTGCAGAAGTCGTTTCGCCCGGTTCAGGTAGTTGGGAACATCGAGCTCGTTCATAGCGTTTAGTATACCGCTTCCTCCGCCCTGCCGCACAAAAAGAAACGGCCGCCATCCCGCTCGGCGGCCGCACAGGAAAGTAACCCCGGAAGTGTGCTATCCTCCCAGATAGCCGCCCGACACATCGGCTGCAACCATAGTTTCGGGCTGGGTGACGGAAACGACGCTCTCGACGGCCTCGCCAAGGCCCTTCCATTCAAAGGGGCACGCCGTGGTCAGAATCTGCAGTTTCCAGTCGATATACTCCTCCAAATCTCCCAAATGGCGGTCATGCGACCGGAAAACCTCACTGTCCCTCCCGTACGCCAGGGCCCCCTGCTCCCGGAGGTCCTTGATGTTCTGGATCATATAGGCAAGCTCGCCCAGCACCTCGTCGCAGTATTCCTTCTTCGCACGATCCTTTGCCGTAGCCATATTGACCTCCTTGCTTCCCCTTCCTGGCTGCCGATCCCGCTCCCGGCGGTCCGGCAGGAATCAGGATGGCAGAAGTCTCCTTTAAAACATAGTATACCACATATGCTGCGGGACGCCCCGGATACTACGACACGGACGGGAAGAGCTTATGCGGGCCCTGATGCAATCCGAACCAGAAGGGGAAAGGAGAAGACCGGCGCCTGGGGAGACCTTCCTATGGTACCTTTCGGTCACGCAGGTGAACGAGGAAAGCATATGCTCCTGCGGCAACCGACAGGATGCCGATACCGAGAAAGAACCAGGCCGACACTGAGAAAAGCACGGCAGAAGCTGTCCGGTCGCTTTCGATGCCGAGGAGCAGGACGCCGAGCGCTCCAAAGAGCAAACCCGCCACGATGCCGACGAATGGTTTCCGGGAGATCAATCGCGCCATGGGGTCCCCTGTTCCGCGTCAGAAGACCAGGTAATCGGCATCCTCTTTCGTGACGGAACGCTCCGTCATCTCGTTCTCGAACGCAGGCAGAACGACGACCGAGCGGACGCCGGGCGAGATCCGTGCGAGCTGCGTAGGGATGCCGTGGCGCCAGGCGTGGCCGCTCCCCGCCAGGACCACAGCGGACTTGCCCGGATCGCGCGCCAGGGCCGCCGCCAGCGTGTTGGCCATCCCGCTGTCCCAGACCATCTGGGCCTCGCAGAAGTACCGGAACGCCTTCCCGCTCTGCGTGGAGTGCCCGTGGGCGCGTTTGATGAACTCCTCGTAGGTGTCGTCGACGTTGCAGGTTATGCCGTGAGGCAGCTTCGCGCGTTCCTGGGGTGTGAGGGACGCGAAACCCGACCGCGCCACCTTGCCGGCCACTCCTTCGTCCACGTTCAGGCCGACGAGCGGGATCTTGTGCTCGCGGGCGTAGAGCAGGATTTCCTGGTAGAAAGCCCAGGGCAGGTTCCAGTTGCGTTCGTAGAGCTTCCGGAAAGACTTCTCGTCCATGGACCCCGCGATCCATCGGTCAAGCCCTTCCTGGTACTCGGAGCGGAACATCTCGAGGCCGATCATGAACCGGACGTCGGCCTCGTGCAGCGCGCGGATCACGGCCAGCTCGATCCGATGGTGCTCCGGCACGCTGTGGACCTCGCCGACGAAGACCACGCGAGCCTTGGCAAGCTCCACCGTCATGCCGCCAAGCTGGATCCGCTTGCCGTCGGAAAGGCGCAGGACCGGGCTGTCGCCCGGAACCGCGGCCGCAGCGGCGGCAAGCACGACGAGCACGGTGAGAACGATGAGGATGCGAGACATCATGGCTGTCCTTTGCCTGGACCGGGTGCCGGCCTCAGACCTTTTCGAGCGCCTGTTTGAGGTCCGCGAGCAGGTCGCCCACATCCTCGAGGCCCAGGGCCAGCCGCACGAGGTTGTCGGCCATGCCGATCTTCTTGCGGTAGTCCTCGGGGTAGTCGAAGAACGACATCATCCACATCTGGGTCACCAGGCTCTCGCTGCCGCCGAGAGACGGAGTGATCAGGAAGAGCTCCAGGTTGTCGATGAACTGTCTCGTTTTCGCATCATCGCCACGGAGCAGGAACGTGACCACGCTGCCGTATCCCGTCATCTGATCCTTCGCGATCGCGTGGTCCGGGTGGGACGCGAGGCCGGGATACCACACCTTCTCGACATGGGGATGGGCTTCGAGCATCTTCGCGACGGCAAGACCAGCCTCGTTGTGATGCTTCATCCGGAGCCCGAAGGTCTTGAGCCCCCGTTCAAGGAGGAAGCAGGTGAGCGGCCCGGGTGTTGCCCCGATCATCCGCTGCATGCGGTAGACGTCGTTCATCAGTTTGTCCGAGCCCAGGGTCACGCCGGCAAGCAGATCGTTGTGGCCGCCGAGATATTTCGTGGCCGAGTGGATCACCACGTCCACACCGAGGTCGAGCGGCCGGATGTTGTAGGGCGTGGCCAGCGTGGCATCGATGATCGTCATGACGCCATGCTTCTTCGCCACCTTCACCACCGCCGGCAGGTCCAGGCAGCGCAGGTAGGGGTTCGTGGGCGACTCCGTGAAGATGATGTTCGTGTTCGGGCGGATGGCCTTCTCGATGGCCTCTGCCGTTGGGTCAGCCATCGAGACCTGCATGCCGAACTCGGCCAGCAGGTTCGCCGCAAAATCGCGCGTCTGGCGGTAGCAGTCCGAGGTGAAGATGATGTGCCCGTCACGGCGCATGAAGGTCATGATGGTCAGGATCACGGCGGCCATGCCGGTGGAGAACAGAACCGCCCGCTCCGCTCCCTCCACGGCCGCGAGCTTGCGCTCGCACTCGGTCTGGGTGGGGTTCCCGTAGCGCCCGTACTCGTGCTCACGGATCACCCGTCCCTCGCTCTTGGCCTTCATGAAATCGTATACTTCCTGGGTGGTATTGAAATAGTAGTTCGACGTGTGAGCGATGGGCGTGGACACGGCGAAGTGGGCATGGGCTACGCGGTCGAGCCCGTGGATACCGAGGGTCGCGGGGTTCCAGTTCTTCGGATTGGACGGTTTCTTAGCCATGCTGTTCTCTCCTCTTCTTCAGTTCCTGTTCGAGCGCCTTCTTGACGGCGTCCACGGTCGGCGGCAGTTCCACGGGCCGGTTGGCGTACCGGCAGGGGAAGTCGAGCCTCCCCTCGTGGTACTGCACCTTGAAATCGGTGAACTTGAGGCCGTGGGCAGTGGAGATGACCACGACCTTCTCGGCCTTGTCGATCTTCCCTGCTTTGATCAGCTTCATCATGGCGGCCAGGGCCACGCCGGTGTGGGGGCAGTTGAACATGCCGGTACGGTCCCCCAGCGCCGCGGCGTCGGCCAGTTCCTGCTCCGTGGCGTCCATCACGATGCCGTCGAACTGCCTGAGCGTCCGGATCGCCTTTTCGATCGAAACGGGGTTCCCGATCTGGATCGCG
>JBAIYC010000211.1:0-10328 GCA_037916085.1 Nitrospirota bacterium
GTTTCGACGGTCCGGGGCTGGAAGGCCCCCTTTCCGTACTCGACAAATACCGTCTTCTTGAGCCCTGAATCGATGATCGCGTCCGCGGGAACCGCGATGCTCGCCGGCAGCCTCACGTCCAGTTTCACGTCAACGAACATGTCGGGCCTGAGCAGCAGTTCACGATTGTCCGCTTCCAGGCGGACCTTCAGCGTGCGCGATGCCGGATCGAACTGGGGCAGGACATCGCTCACCGTGGCGCGCAGCGTCCTGTTCGTAGCGGGAATCGTCACCGCAGCCGAGATGCCCGGTTTCAGGTAGTGCACTTCGTTCTCGAACACGTCGGCCAGGATCCAGACATGGTTCAGGTCGGCGATCCGGAACAGCTCGGTCCCCCGCTCGAAACGCTGGCCGATCGAGATGTTCCTCGCCAGGATGTATCCCGGCTCAGGAGCACGGATCTCGATATTGTCAGTGCCTTGGCGCGTGCGTGCAATTTCGTCTATCTGGTGTTCGCTCATCCCGAGATTGCGCAGGGACACACGATAGCTGTCGATATTTGCGTTGGTCACGTCGATCTGCCCCTGGGTCTCCTTATCATTTGCGCTGAACCGGTCCAGGGCGCGCAGGCCGTAGAGATACGCCTTGATCGCCGGAAAGAAGTCCGGCGAATAAAAGGTCGCGAGCAGTTCGTCTTTTTTGATCAGGCTGCCCGTGGTGAAGGGAAGCACTCTCTTGACCCAGCCGTCGCTCGCCGAGTTGATCCTGTAGATCCTGGTCTCGTCGGGAATGACCCGTCCCAGCACCCGGATAGCCTGGTTTGAAGCCGCCTTCTGCACGATCGCCGTCGTCACGCCGATCAACTGCTGTTTTTCAAGGCTCACGCTCACCGCGCCGGCAGGCATTCGCGATTCTGCGGGATCATCGGCATAGACCGGCTGAAAGGGCATTCCGCAGGGTGCGGTCCCGGGTTTGTCCGACCTCAAGGCCGGATTCATGGGATCGACATAATAGAGGATCTTGTGCGCGGCAGCGGAACTCGTCATGACCTTCTTCTTTTGATACCAGCTGCCGGCAAAAAAAGAAACCGTCACAAGGAGGACGAGAACCGCTGCGCTCAACGTTCGTTTCATGAAATAGGCCCCTGGGCAACTTACATTCTAGCAGAGAGCTACGACCTTTGCATGAGAATTGATGATTGAGGACTCTGAAGTAGATGGATCCTATTTCGCGGGGCCGGAGCAATAGCAAAAAAGGGTCTGCAGGCCGGTCATGACCTGCAGACCCGTGCAGGCAATGGCTAATTGACTACCAGCGCATGCATCATATCGTGTTCTTCGTGTTCAAGAATGTGGCAGTGCCACACGTACTCGTTCCCGCCGGTGCGCGGGCTGGCAGGCGCGTCGCCATTGGTGATGCAATTTCCAGAGGTGTCGCAGTGATTGACATTGTTCCCGTCCGCATCCTTGATCTTCGGAACGTTGAACTTCTGGATTATCCTGGTCACCGTGCCGGGATACATCCGGACCGTCTCCTTCCATCCGATCTCGTTGCTGTCCGGCGCCAGGACGGGGCCGGTGAAGTTGATCGTTCCCGGGAAAACGGTCATGTTGAACAGCTGCCTGTTGATCAGTTGCACGTTCACGAGGTGGAAATGCATGGGGTGCACGTCACCGGTGGTGTTGTAGATCTCCCACACCTCCGTCGCGCCATCGCTGACATTCTCCCCCTGCTCGCCTACGTTCGTACTGTTCTGACCGGCAGGAAATCCCGAATAGCTCGCTGTTCCGAAATAGGGCGCGCCGAAAGGCGCGTTGGAGTCGCCGAGTATCTGGATCAGCCGTCCGTGTTCGTCAAAGTACTCGTTCAGGGTCAGGAACCGCGTGGCCACGTCCGCAGGCACCTTGGTGGAGTTCGGCTTCACAAAGAGCGGATCGATACCGGCAGTCAGATTCGTGTTGTTGTTGATCGCCAGTTTCTGGTCTGCCGGGCCGGTTGCTGCGATCACGTTGAACCGCATCAGGATCCGCGTGTTGGGGCCGTGACCGGCCTGTGTATTGCAGTTGACAGGGTTGCCGATGCCGAAGAGACCCGTTCCGCAGTTCCAGCCCGGGAAGTAGTCGTTCCGGTCATCGCCGCTCGGGAACGGCGCAGGCGCATCAGAGTACAGGATCACCTGCATGCCCGGTTTTAACAGTCTGAAATCGACGATGACATCGGCACGTTCGGCAGGCGCCATGAGCAGAGATTCCTTGATCAGTTGAGGATTTGTCTGCCCCGTCACCGGATCGATGGCGTGATCCACGTACTGAATCGGCTGAGCGGAAGGTACCAGCGTCGCGTTCGCAAGGAAGCCGCCCTCATTGCCGATCTGCAGCCATGCCGGCCCCCCTGCAGCACCATTCACGAAAGGCTTGTTGAGCGGGCGGCCCTTCTTATCCAGCGTGATGCCGTTTGCGCTGCCGTCGGCTATGTAGAGCTGGAGGTTCAAGAAGCGCGCATTGCAGGCGTTCAGGATGCGCAGACGATACCGACGAGCCTGGACGTCCACCTGCGGATAGGTCGTCCCATTGACCAGCATGGTGTCGCCGAAGTACTCGGCAACGGCCGACGGGTCAGGGGGCGCTGTTGTCAGGATGGGTCCCAGGTCCCAGCGGCCGGTGCCGTTCGGCTGGTTCACTTCATACGTATGCGCATACCAGAGGCTGCCGGACGCTGTAAGGCCGGTCCAGGTCGGGTCGTCGGTGGTGATGCCGGAATGGACAAAGATCTTGTCCTGAACTACGAGAGGGATCTCGTTGCCGCCGGCCTCGATGTAGTCGGGCAGACCCTTGTTGTCGATCAGGCCTTTTTCGAAGTTGTCACGGATCAGGAGTGCCGTGGCAATACCGGCATAGGCGTTCAGCCGGGTGATGCCTACCGCATGGTCGTGATACCACATGAACCTGGCGCTCTGGTCCATGGGGTAGTAGTATTCGGCCTGGTTCGGACTGTTGCCCGGGTTCAGCACGTTGTTCAGAAAGCTATCACCATGTGTGCCCGAAGAGCTCCACCAGTCGAACGGACCGCCGTCGCTGATCCAGGGGACATGACCGCCGTGCAGATGGACGGCAGCACGGTTTGCTCCCTTATCTGCTTGCGGGATGGTCGTGTCGACCGGAAGGATGTGAACGCCCGGCAGGTTGTTGGTGAACGTGATCTGGATCGGCGATCCCTTCGAGGCTACGATGATCCCGCCCAGGTGTCTCTGGGTCGTGCCGGTCAGCTTGGAAACAGGATCATACCCCCACAGGGTCGTCGGGCCCAAACCTGTCGAAGACGGCGCGATCTGGTCCTGGAACTGGTTGATGTTGATGCTGTAATGGGTCACCCCCGTCACCGGTGCGGCAGTGGTATCGGGTTTTGCCACCGGGATCACATCAATCCCTCGCAGCTGCGTGCCAAAGAGCGGGATTTCCGGGCTTTGATAGAAAGCCTGCGCTAAGTCGACGCCCAACCCGCACAGCAACACGAGTGCTGCGAAGAAAACAACTGCACGTGTCAGGTAATGCTGTGTCCTTTTCATTCGTGTCCCCCTCCTTCAAGGGACTCCCCATATAAAAAATCTCCCGAGAGCGCGATTCAAGCCGAGAATTGGCCGAATTATCAATAGCTCTTTACAGCTTATCGCTCAGATCATAGACACCGCCTCCTCCCTGCAAGGAATGACATCGCCGGCACTACTCTAAGTACACTGGACCAATTACATGTGAACGAAGATATGTGTTGGGAAGCCGCTCAGAAACTGGAGCTGGACCGAAAAAGCAACAACGCGATTGCAGATTGCAATGAGACAGTCGTCTATCTACCTCATGGATACAAGCTGGGATAGTCCTTGTCAAGAAAAGGGACAAAAATAATTTGTCATATTCTTGGTGTAATAAGATGCAACACGGCAAAGTCCTTGCATTAACAAAATGGCCTGTTTTCCTCGTCAAGAATCTCTCTAACGCGCGCCCGATCAGGAAATGATCAAAGAGAACTTTCGTGAAACTTCATGCAACGCCAGATCACCGTCATCATGTGATCACTTCTTTTTTGGTCTTGGCAGAGAACGGACTGCAGGAATATCAGAATGAAGACGCTGATCTCACAAGGAAGATTTAGCTCGCAGGAAAAAATGTATGACTGCTGCACACCGGCACAACGGAGGAAGAGCCGTCACGTAACTTCGGCTGCATATCGGTGCTCTCATGTTTGCGTTTATCCGGCTCGACGCACGATCTCCCGCGCAGCCACGACCCCCGAGATGGATGCCTGGATCAGCCCCCGGGTAACGCCCGCTCCGTCACCGACGGCGAAGAGGTTTCTGATCTCGGTCTCCAGCGTGTGCGTGAGTGCAAGCCGCAGGGAGTAGTACTTCACCTCCGCCCCGTAGAGAAGCGTATCGCCGGAATTGACGCCCGGTGCCACGTTGTCCAGAGCCTCGAGCATTTCCTGGATCGCCGTCAGGTGACGAAAGGGCAGGGCGAAACTGAGGTCTCCCGGCGCAGCATCTTCGAGCGTCGGCCGAACCGATCCATCGGCGATCCGCTCGGGCGTCGAGCGCCTTCCCATCTTGAGGTCGCCCAGCCGCTGGACAAGCACGCCGCCGCTTAGCAAGTTCGCGAGGCCCGCAACGTACCTGCCGTAAGCGATGGGCTCGTGAAAGGGTCTGGTGAAGTCGGTGCTCACGAGAAGAGCGAAGTTGGTGTTATCCGTCCGACGCTCCCGGTAACTGTGGCCGTTGACGCTGAAGACGCCTTCGCTGTTCTCCCGGACGACCTCGCCGTAGGGGTTCATGCAGAACGTCCGAATACGGTCGCGGAACCGTTTGGTGGTGTACAGGAACTTGGCCTCGTAGGTAACGTCCGTGATGTCCTTCATGACCGCAGCAGGCAGTTCCACCCGAACGCCGATGTCCACGGGATTGGTCCGGAGCGTGAGCCCCAGCCGCTTTGCCTCGCCGGCAAGCCAGGAAGAGCCTTCCCGTCCCGCGGCAACGATCACGACCGGCGCCTCATAACGCGTTCTGTCGGCGGTGACGACGCCGGCGGCCGCCCCGCCGCCGGCCACGATCTGCGAGACCGCGGCGTCGAAGAGCATCGAGACCTTGGCGCCCAGGTCTGCCCTGATGTTGGCGAGGACACGGCGGCAGAGCTCGGTGCCGATGTGGCGGATGCGTGCGGGGATCAGTTCGAGGTCATAGCTCCTGGCCTTCCTCCGGAGCCGCTCAACGGCGTCGCGGTCCTCGCCGTGGACCTCGTTGGTCGCGCCGTAGCTGCGGTAGATCGCATCGACATAGCTGATAAGGCCGTTCAGCTCCTCCGATGGCAGGTATTCACCCAGCCATCCGCCGAACGCCGGGGTCAGCGTCAACTTGCCGTCGCTGTAGGCGCCCGCCCCGCCCCAGCCCGACAGGATCCCGCAGAGCTCGCACTGCGCGCAGGGCGTGTCGGCGTCGTGCATGGGGCAGGTCCGCCTGTCCATGTCGCTCCCCTTCTCGATCATAAGAACGCGTAAGCTCCGATGCTTCACCAGTTCCACCGCGGCGAAGATTCCGGCCGGACCGGTCCCGATGATGATGACATCATATCGCTGTTCCATGGTCGCTCCCTCGCCGTCGGAAAAAGACAGGGCCTCCGCTCTCTTCGAACGGAGGCCCTGTCCGTCATGCATTGCCGCCCCTTTCCCGGCGGTCCTCACGGGACCGCTAGTACACCACAATGCCAGCGTAGCCTACTACCTGCTCAAAATCCCCGCTCACATCCCCCGAGTTCGCATACTTGACGAGCTCCGCCTTCTTCGCCCCGAGCGTATTGCAGGCGGTCAGCATCGTCACTGCCGGCCCGTATCCGCACATACTGATGTTCTCGTCGCGCACCGTCTTATACAACCCCTGCGCATCGAGGTCCAGGATCTTGTTGATCGCCATCCAGTCCTTCTCCTTCGCCTTGTCGGCGGAGATGTAGTGGCTCATGTCCGAGCTCGCGACGATCAGCGCTCCTCCTGCCCGCTCCTGGACCGCTTTGGCAACGGCGTCCCCGAGCTCGAGGCAGGTCTCGAGCCGCGTATCCATCATCTGGACCGGCACAATGAGGACATCGTCCTTTATCTGCTGAAGGAAGGGTAGCTGGACCTCGAGAGAGTGCTCCCGCAGATGGGCCGCCGCATCATTCCGGACCCGCGGGCAGAATGCCATGATCGATCCGGCAAGAGCTTCGTCGATGGACAGGGTCCCCAGTGGCGTCATCCACTGGCCGGACGCCATGATCGAGACCGCCGCCCCCAGCCCCGTGTGGTTCGGGCCGATAAGCACGACGGTCCCCGGTACTTCGATGCGGGAGTAGACGGCGCCGGCCACGGCGCCGGAATAGACGAGACCGGCATGCGGCGAGAGGATGCCCAGGGCGCGGACCTTTTCCTTGCCGTCGGACAGAAACCGCTCCACCTGGTCCCGGAGACGGGATGGTGATCCGTGATAGAAATATCCTGCGACGGCGGGCTGGCGGAGCATAAGGCCTCCGGAATGAAAGTATGCCTGAAACCTATTATAGCAAAGGTGCGAGTTTCAGGAGCCTTCAAGAGCTACGAGCTGCTCTATCAGTACGGGACGGAGACCCGGTGGGACTTGAAGCTCTTCGCGTGAACGATACGGCGCTCCAGGACGCTTTGGGGAAAGACCGGTCGATCTCCCCGCAGGAGCTTGAGTCGACAGAAGCCCAGATCATGGCCCGGCTGAAGGGCCTTTTGGCGATACGCGAACAGTTGATGCTGCAGGTGTTGAAGTATTTGGCGGAGGCGCGGGAGCAGGACGAACTGTTGCCCCGCCCCTTAGGGCGGGGTTGTGCACTGTTGTTGTAGTTCTCTGTCCATTAGTACGGCCTAAATCCGGTACCAGGTCCGTCGCCTCTCTTCTTTCTTCATTATTCAATTCGGCGTAACTCATAATATCAAAATCGTGCGTCAACATTCTTGAGATTTCCCTATCACTGTTCCACATCATGATATCGATAATGGACAACCTGCTGACAAAACCATCGAGACGCTGATCATACGGCGTAAGACGCGGCCTTAAGAAACGCAATCTAATCCCATGTGACGAAAATTCTTCTTCTCGGAATATGGCACAGCCACCGGAGGGATTTATGTATTCCGTCGCACCGAGTGCTTCTGATATTCTTAGCGCCCACTCCCCGGGATGGTTGATGTGTCCAAACTTGAAAACCATCTTTGATTGGACATCCATCTTTACTCCAATTCCCAGCTCGGACGCTGTCAGCCGCAAAGAGTTCGTAACGAAGGAAGACAAATTACATTCATCACAAGCCAGGCAGGCCTTCACGAGAAGAATCGTGCGATGGTAATAGGGAGCTTTGTGCTTATAATGGCTCAGCCTGCCCAATATCGTTGATTTCCAGTCTCGCGTTCCATCAACGCTGATGTTGTTGATCCTGTCGAATTGTCCGCGATGACTGAGGGGAATCGAAACATATATCCATTCTTTGTTGACATCGGGATGAAGGATCCTATTCCTGTTGATCCATCCCTTATCGATGAATTGAAAATCATCAGCGATGATCCACCTGTCCACGCTCTTCATAAGTTGAAATTGCCCGATGTAGGGGAAGAAATATGGTTGCATTATGGCAAGCTTCATAGATTTTCTCCCGGCGAAAAATTCAACTATTCTCAGTATAACAAAATTGCAAATCGCAACGATGAGCAGGCACACGCAAGACTGCGCCTCAAGTTTCGAGTTCTACTAAAGGACGAGGTGTTGCGACTTGACACTCGGCACTCGAGCAAAAGCAACCCGATGAATTCAATCGCCTTACGGCTAATGGCTTACGGATAAGATAAAAGAATTACAGAGATCCCCGTTCTCAGAGCAACGTCGAGGAATTAATCGGGTCATTCTTAGGGCATAGGTACTAGTACTATATATAAATGTAGGACAAGGCAGGCAACCAATGTATTAATGCGTACCCCCGCATGTGATCAAGTAGAAGGCTAAAAAACGAGGGAGGCAATCGCCCCTTCTCTCATACTGCCGATCAGATACTTCGGCAGGGATCTCATAACGATTCAAAGCGAAAGACGAGTCCTCGATGCTGGATGACACTTTCACAATTCCTCCCAATTTGCGCCACATTCATAAGTTAGACTGCGAGCGAAAGGAAGCGGACAGCCTCAAATCCTGTGCAAGCCGGATTATATTATATTTAGAAGTATTCCGGCATGCCGAGGCCTCTGCACCGTTATGACCGATGATATGATCGCATCTTGGCGTTGGGAAACTCAGTCCCAGGGTAATCGCAAATGAAGATGAGAGCTCCGAAAAAAACCACATCGGGAACAAAGCTTCTTTCAGCCACTATCGTACTCGCTATCTTCATCGGCTACATCGACTATCTGACCGGTTTCGAGCTGAGAATCGACGTCTTCTATTTGATGCCCATTTCAGTTGCCGTATGGTATGTGGGCCGCAAAGTGGGGCTCGCCCTTTCGATCCTGTCGGCCGTACTGATATTTCTCTCTGACCTGCTGTCAAAACCGGAGCATGCCGTTCATGCAGTTGATGTCTGGAACACGCTGATGATCCTTCTTTTCTTCATCATCGTTACGTTGTCGTTGTCAAAATTGCGAACTACGCTGGATGTGCAAAAACGGTTGTCATCAGATTTGCAGAGAGCCCTCATGGACACAAAAGAGGCAAATGAATATCTTGAGTCATTCTCATACTCCGTATCCCATGATCTGAGGACTCCTCTATGGCATGTGAGGAGCTTCGCAGAGATGCTGACCGAAAAGCACTCTGACAGCCTCGACGCGGAGGGCAGAGAGCATGTTCGACGGATACTTGCCAATACGGACAGGATGAAAAACGTGATCGATGCATTGCTCACCCTGTCACGCTACTCGCGCGGTGATTTAAACCGCTCCAAGGTGAACCTGGCCGCTATGGTACGAACAACGCATGAGGAGAACAGGAGGAGACAGCCGGAACGCCGGGCCGAGCTCATCACGGCTGACAACATCGAAGCATACTGTGACCCGGCACTGATCCAGGTGGCGATCTGCAACCTTATGGAGAATGCCTGGAAGTTCACGAACCAGCGAAACGATGCAATCATCGAATTCGGCATTCGGACGATCGATGGCGAAGATACCTATTTTATCCGCGACAATGGCGTCGGTTTCAACATGGAGCACGTAAAACGGCTGTTCGGGCCCTTTCAACGCCTCCATGCCTCATCCGACTTCCCGGGCTTCGGTATTGGGCTGGCAACAGTTCAGCGCATCATACAACGACATGGCGGAAGGATCTGGGCCGAAGGCCAGGTGAACAGGGGTGCAACATTCTATTTTACGTTGCCCGGCAAGCACATCACGGCCCGGACGGAGGGAGAGTGCGATGACAACCGCACACATATCGCATGATGCTCAAAGGATGCCAAGACATGATTCACGATCAATCCTTGTCGTCGATGACGAACCAGACAGTCGGATGATCCTCAGAGAGATGCTTTGCCATTTGGGGTATCGGGTCATCGAGCATCCTGACGGATCGTCGGCTCTGATGACATTACGAGAAGGGAGCGAGGTGGATCTTGTCATTACTGACGAACGCATGTCTGACATGAGCGGCCTTGAACTCGCGAAGACGGTCAGGCGAGAGCGACCCCATGTTCCGATCATCATGGTAACTGCGTACGGCGGCGTTGAAGACTATCTTCGATCACTCGGGCTCGGCGTCTTCGAATACATCAACAAGCCCGTGGAGAGGAAGGAACTGGCCGTGATCGTGAAAGCTGCGCTCCGAGGCATTAATCAACGAAATGCAGGGTAGCTCTTTGACACGACAATTGAAATTGACGACCGTGCGTCCTCACGGTTCGGTCTGCCCCGTTCGTGTTTTCTGCTGCCACTGGATACTGGCGTGCTCTGCGTTTCCTGGATGCAATTTGCCGAAGCATAGATGATACGGTACCTGTTCCTCCGGGGAAGTACAAGATGCTTTTCCTTTTTCCCCGGTTCGCAGCCCCGCTCAGGCGTACATTGCACCCATACTGCTCCTGAGCCTTTTCGGACTGTCCCCCCTGTCGGAAATAAATTTCTTAAAAATGTGATTTGGAACACATAACTTTTGAGAATTTGTGTATAATCATGTCCATGTGAAAGCGAGGGTTCCTGTCTCGGTCATTTCCCCTACAACAGTCTGAAACAATCTGTGATTCCTTAACTCTGCTCAAGGCAAACCAGGGGAAACCCTGGGACGCAAAGCAACGGGACTAACGATTTCTCCACCGAGACGATGTCCGCCGTGC
>JBAIYC010000212.1:0-2056 GCA_037916085.1 Nitrospirota bacterium
TTCATGGAAGCGTACTTCTTCATGGCGAGCATGTCGAACCGCGGGACGGGTGTTGTGGACAGGTCGGCCCAGCCCGACGCGGTGTAGAGGTGTTGCGGCTGCCCGACAGCCATGTCCCCCAGGAACATCGGCAGCGTGATCTCGGCCTCGTTCAGCACGAGATGGTCCACGTGGCCGTAGTCTTCGGGATGGGCGGTGAACAGCGGACCGCCGGCGATCACCTTCACGCCGGCATTCCTGCACCGGTCGATGACCTCGTCGGCCGATTCCTTCTGGATGGACATGGCCGAGAGCAGGACATAATCGGCCCACCGGAGGTCGGCATCTGTCAGGCTCCTAACGTTCAGGTCGACCAGGCGCTGTTCCCAATCAGCGGGCAGCATGGCGGCCACGGTCAGGAGGCCGAGCGGGGGAAGGCTGGCCTTCTTGGAAATGAACTTCAGGGCGTATTTGAAGCTCCAAAAGGTTGTCGGGTACTGCGGATAGACAAGCAGGATCTTCATGAGCGGTGCTCCTCTGAAGAGATCGGGATCTCAGCGAAGAACGGAACAAAGCATGCTGATACGAAAGCAGCAGACCTCTGCGACGTGATGGAACGTCACATGTAGAAACGGAGAGTATTATCCTCTTTCGCCGGTGGGTTTGCAATACCTATTATCCGGGCCGTTGCAGGGAGGCGCCAGGTCCCGTTACGCATCAGGGTTCGACCCTCAGCTTGAAGTCCGAGCGTTCTCCTTCCAACTCGCGAAACAGCTTCATCACCCTGTCAAAGTCCCTTCCCATCGCTTTCCTGGAATGATCAGCCTGCTTCCATCGGATCTCGAAGGGTCCTTCGATGTCCGTCGAAAGAACATCCCAGAGAGCATCAAGGTTCCGGCCGAAATGAGCCGGCAGGGGCAATGCGGCCGCAAGCCCGTCGTAAAGGTCATCGAGCGACCGGATTACCTTCCCGTCGAGCGTGCATCTCTTCACCGGCATGCCGGCACCTCCACGAACGTACGATAATGGTCTACTGTCACGAACCGTTCCCCATCAGGAGAATAAATGAGCCGCTTGCTTCCGCGGTGGCCGCCCTTGTAGTCAAGGTCCACCTCGCGCCATGCCTTGTCGGGGAGCTTCCCCTCCCGGTTGTTGAACCGGTCGCCTCCGATGCTTGCACCACGAAGCGAACGTACTGACCAGAGATCCCTTCCCGGCCGCCAGCCCATCGATTTGGCCTTGCGCTTGGTTACGAACTTGGCAGGGAGCCTCCGGTTCCCGGTGTTGTTCAGGCTTCTGAGCATCTCGACCAGTTCCTGTTCATCGATCCTCGGAGAGAGCTGCGCGTTGAGCGTATGAACGACGGTCTCGCAGGTCTCGGCAAAGGCAGGACCAGGAATCACAAGAATTATGAGAAGGGCGACAATCGACGGGCGCGTCATTGATTATGATCCACCAGGAAATCGATATTCTGCGTCTGCGACACGGCACTTTCCCACACGATCCTCATTGAATCCCCATCGATGCTTCGCCATACCTGGCCGGTGGGCTTGTAGACATGCTTCTCCGTCGACAGGTCATACTTTTCGACGATGGGATCGATCTCCTGGGTCACATAGATGCGCCCCTTGGGCACGAACTGGAACTGGGCCAGATGGGCCCGCGACCGGCAAAGCAAGAGACCGTCATGGTAGGTTGACAGGAGGTTCGAATAGGCCGCGACCACATCGCGCTCGGCCCTTGAGGATGCCTTGTCCTTGACCGCCGCGATGCCTGAAGCAAGCCTTTGCACGAGCTCATCCGGCACCTCACAGGGCCTGGACGATGTTATGGCCGTCTTCAGCTCCTGCGCGGTACGGCCCAATTCAGCGAACTTGTTCTTGTCGACCCTGTTTTCCGGGATGCATGCTGATGCAAGGAACATCATAACCGAAAAGATCGTCACAGCCGCAATGTGATTTCTCATACCTGTTATGGATAACAAACGATGGGATCGCATCATTCTTGTGTTAGCTGTGCGGTCGACCAATCGGCGTCGCGCACTCCATTCATCCCTTTCCCCCAGCCAAAGCGCGCT
>JBAIYC010000213.1:0-27772 GCA_037916085.1 Nitrospirota bacterium
GGAAATCTTCCGTCTTCTCTTTTAATCATTCATCTTTTGCGACCGGACTGTGGTTATGACCTCGCTAATGTCGTTGGCATTGTATGGCTTGCACACAACGCCGCAGAAGCCGTACTTCTCGTATTCCGCCATGATGGGGTCCATCGAGTAGCCACTGGATACAATAACCTTGGCATCAGGGGCAACAGCCCTTAGATATCGTATGGCTTCCTTACCGCCCATCCCGCCAGGAACGGTCAAATCCATTATCACAACATCAAATGGACGTTCTTCTTGTTTAGCTTTTAAATAAGCGTCAATGGCTTCCTTGCCGTCCTTGGCGAATTCCACTTCATAGCCGAGTTCCCGCAGGATCTCTCCCGCAACATCTCGTATCATCGCCTCATCATCCATCACAAGGACTTTGCCGTGACCAGCGTTTGCACCGGTTGTCCTAAGGGTTTCAGGAAATATGGTATCCCGCACGGCGGGTATATACATGGTAAAGGTCGTTCCTGCATTCAACCTTGACTCCACGGTTATGTGCCCATCATGCCGATTGATAATGGACAATACCATAGCAAGCCCCAGCCCCGAGCCTCCAGACCTGGTCGTGTAATACGGCTCAAAGATCCTGGTCAGTTTACTCTCCGGGATACCGATACCTTCATCTTTGAAGGTGATTTTGACATAATCACCTTCTCGTAATGACGTTATCTCATTATTCTGCAGGGTGACGTTCTCGAAACCGACATGGATCATTCCACCGGTTGGCATGGCGTGTATAGAGTTTAGAGCCAGGTTATTGAACACTTGACTCATCTGACCTCTGTCTACCTCTACGCTCCACAGCGATGGCGGTATCGTGTACTGGCATTGTGAATTGGATCCTGACATCGCAAACTGGCAAGTCTCTCTCGCTATCTCTGCAATGGACACGGATTTCTTTATCGGAGCACCACCCTTTGCGAAAGTAAGTAGTTGGTGAGTCAAATCAGTCGCTCTTTGCGCCGCCTTCTCGGCATTGGTGAGCCTGGTAAATGATTTATTGTCGGCACCAAGCTGCACCTTTACAAGACTTAGATTGCCTATGATAGATGTCAGCAGGTTATTGAAGTCATGAGCCAAACCACCTGCCAACAGTCCAAGCGATTCTAACTTCTCCAGCTTCTGCATCTCTTGTTCCATTCGATGCTGCGCTGTAATATCACGGAACACCAGCACAATACCGATGGTTTCACTGTGCTTGTCCTTGATGGGTGCTGCACTATTGGTAATAGTAATTTCCGTCCCGTCTCTCTTTATGAGTACCCCTTGATTCGGCAGGCTGACTGGCATACCGGTGCGCAGGCCGTCCTCCGCAGGGTTCACGATCTTCTCTCGCGTGGATTCGTTTGTAATGTTGAATACCTGGGTCAGCGGCTTTCCTTTAGCCTCTTCGCTTGACCATCCGGTAAGTTGCTCTGCGACCTTATTGAGCAGCACAACTGCTCCTTTGATGTCAGCTACGATGACCCCGTCTCCAATACTTCGCAGCGTGACCGCCAACCGCTCTTTTTCATCGCGAAGTGCCTCCTGTGCCCGCTTTCGCTCAGTAATATCACGGCAGGTGCTTATAAGGATAGTCTCGCCATTAAGCACGATAGAACTGGCGTTCGCCTCTACCGGGAAGGCTTCTCCATCCTTCGTGATATGCTCCGCCTCGAAAACGAAAAGCCCATCTTTAACCACCCGTGCTGTTCGCCCCGGAGCAAACTTGCTTGTTGCAGGCGAATCGATTTGAGATACGTTCATTTTTAACAGTTCTTCCCGACTATACTTATACCGTTTGCACACCATATCGTTCACATCTGCAATGCTGCCATCCGGTCTGACCAGGAAGATCGCATCGGCTGATTTGTTGAATAGTGTCCGGAAGTTCTCTTCGTTCTTTCGTGCCTGCTCCTCAGCTTTTACTCTCTCTGTTATTTCAAGTTCCAAGTCCTTTGTCTTTTCTTTAACCCGTGTCCTCAGGCCGGCATTGAACAAGAATAGTGCAACGATAGCAAAGATGCCCGAGCCAGCGGAACCGGCAATCATGGTTGCCACATAACCTTCTTGGGATATCGGCATCCGCATGGTTTCAATGGCTCGAATTTCTCCGATCTTCTCATAAAAACCACCATTGTCGGAGTAAATCTTCCTTAATCCGATCGGGGCATCCTTCGGGTCTCCATGGCATCTCATGCAACGTTGTTCATTTTTCAGGAAGGGTACGGCATAGTAAAGATATTTCTTCCCGTCATTCGTAACGATTTCTTCCTGTTCCTTGATTGAAGGGGTCTCGTTAAAGAGACGAATTTTGTCAGATTCCCACGCATCAGCTCTATTTACAGGATTTCTGGGATTATTGGCAGCAAGCTTGTAGTAGACGGGTTTTAGCCCTTGCTTGGCACGCTCTTCGTTATAAAGCTCGTGAATAGATCTGACGATGTAAGTTGAAGATAATGCTTGGGGCTCATAGAAATTCTTCGCTATATATCCGTGTTCCATCGCCTGGAAGAAAACGGGATGAAGAACTTTCTGGATATATTCATGAAAACCCCGATTCGACAAAAGAATATTCTGCATCTCTTCTTTGGCTTTACTAACGAAGTATCTATCAAGATAAAAGTTGAGGAGGATCGCAACGATTGCGGAAATGATTAGCGGGGTAAGAACGAAATACAGCAGGTTCTTCTTCATAGCGCCGACATTATACCACGATTTTAACGATTCGTTATTAGGTCCATTCTCTATGATACAAGTCAGTTTTCAATTTGAGGAATAGTATCATACCTTTTGTGCTCGATGATCCTGTTCCGCTCCACGACGTCCGGCTTGCAGCTAAGGCCGATGTCGGGGTTCCGGTAGACCTGGCTGCCACTCCCGTCCAAGTCCTGGCCAACGATCCACAATCTGACGCCAGCCTTCTTGCGCTGTTTCCGAAGCCTTATGAGCGTGAAAGCCACTACGACAAATGAGACAAGAGCCAGAGTAAGCATGCTATCCCTCCTATCACGAAGAATGTTTTGGCGATCGACTGCGACTTTTGAGCCTCTTTCACCATCACTGATTGCTGCCGGTGGAATTCCCGGCCCCGGAGAGAAGCCTGGGTCCGAATCCTCCTGCCGGTGGTCCTCAGGAGATACCACTGTCTGGGGCATAAATCCCATTGTCTGAGCTCTGATGCACGTATGTTATGCCTGTTATCTGTCATCATTCAGATCCTCCCTTGGTCTTAATTACGTACGTGCTATCCCTCTCTGATTCCGTCCACGACCTGTCCCGCTTTATTTCCAAATGAAACGAAAATAGCCCCCGGTCAGCTACTCCGGGGGCTCAAGTTACTTGACCTCTTTTTGACCTCTTTCTCAGTGCAAAAGGCCTTACAAAGAGCAAAGTGCCTGTGTTATGATTTGCGAAATTTCAACACCTTAGCACTCAGCGCAAAGTACCGCAAATCATTTTCGCTTTCTTAAAATCCCTCGACGGGCAACCGTCATGCCGGTTCGACCCCGGCCAGCGGCACCAGCTGCACCATTCTCCGGCTTCCGAGATCATTTCCTTCCTGCCTGTCTCCTTGCCTTTCCTGCTTCTGCAGCGAAACGGATCGGCTCCGCATAACCTTCTCTTGACAAGTGAACGTTCGTTCACTTATAATAAGGACATGCCCCGCACCCTGAATAAAGAAATCTTTCGCTCGCGTCTCCAGGAAATCGGGCGGTTCTACAAGGAGGCGGGCAGAATGCCGAGTTATGCCGAGATCGGCGGTCTGACCGGCCTCCGTTCCAAGAACGCTGTTTTCAAGTTCATCGGGAGGCTCGAAAAACTCAAAATCCTTGCGCGGGACGGCAAAGGCAGGCTCATTCCCCTGGCCCTTGCCAACCCTGTCCGTGTCCTGGGGACCGTGGAAGCCGGTTTCCCCTCTCCTGCCGAGGAGGAATTGGTCGACACCCTGTCGCTCGACGATCTGCTTATCCAGAACCGCGAGGCCACATTCCTGCTCAAGGTATCCGGCGATTCCATGACCGGCGCCGGCATCATGCCCGGCGACATGGTCATCGTGGACAAGGGACAGACTGCCAAGAGCGGCGATATCGTGATCGCCCAGGTGGACGGAGAATGGACCATGAAGTACCTCCGGAAGCGCGGCGACACCGTGACCCTGCTCGCCGCAAACCCGAAGTATCAACCGATCAAACCGAAGAACGAGCTTAGAATAGCCGGGGTCGTGACGGCGGTGGTGAGGAAGTACAAATAATAACAAGGGTAAAATTGGACTACTCAAGGAGACATGCAGTGCGCTTGTGGTCGATACACCCGAAGTACCTGGACCGGCTGGGTTTGGTGGCCCTTTGGCGAGAGGGGCTTTTGGCGCAAAAAGTCCTGCTCGGACAAACCAAGGGGTATACAGCCCATCCTCAACTGGCCCGGTTCCGCGCCTCCTCCGATCCTGTCGCTGCCATCGGCTGCTATCTGAGCGAGGTCTTGAAGGAGGCAGGCGGGCGGGGGTACCGGTTCGACGGATCAAAAATCGTCAAACAGGGGCGCTGCCGTCAGATGACGGTCCGCAAGGGCCAGCTTGACCATGAATGGACCCATCTGCTCGAGAAGTTGATGAGCCGGGCACCGGGACAGTATCAAGCGAATAAGGCGCTCATGCGCCCGAGACCGCATCCGCTTTTTCACGTCATTCCCGGCGGGGTGGAAGCGTGGGAACGGGTTTGAAAGCTTTTTGACGGGATAACAGGATAGAAGCCTGATCAGGCTTTTATCAGACTCTTATCAGATCCTTATCCTGTCCAGAGCCATTCTCCATCTTGGTTTATCCGCGTAGATCCGCGTCCAATTGCTTTGATCTTTTATTCTGTCCCCTTGTCTCCCTGTCGAGGTTTAGCCATGACCGATCAGCCGCTCACCATATCATCCTGGCCCCGCGCCATCCTGCATCTGGATGCCGATGCCTTCTTCGCTTCCTGCGAACAGGCGATCCACCCGGAGCTCAGGGGCCGCCCGGTTATCACCGGCAAGGAGCGCGGGATCGTTGCCGCAGCCTCCTATGAGGCCAAGGCCAGGGGCGTCTCGCGCGGGGTGCGGCTCTCGGAGGTCAAAAAGATCTGCCCCGATGCCGTGATCCTGCCCTCAGACTACGAGACCTACAGCCTCTTCTCGGTCCGCATGTTCGAGATCCTCAGGAGGTTCTCGCCCGACGTCGAGGAATATTCCATCGACGAGGCCTTCGTGGACCTCACCGGCCTCCGGCGGAGCTTTCATGGCCCCTACGAGACGATCGCCGAGAAGATGCGACGGACCATAAAACAGGAGCTGGGCATCACAGTCTCGGCCGGGGTGAGCCTCTCGAAGGTCCTGGCGAAAATCGGCTCGAAGCACAAAAAACCGGACGGTCTCACCATGATCCCCGGCTATGACATCCACCGGTTCCTGGAAACGCTCCCCGTGGGAAAGGTCTGGGGTATCGGCCCGAACACCACCGCCTTCCTGGCCAAGCACGGGATCAGAACGGCACTCGAATTCGCACGAAAGGACAAAGGGTTCGTGCAGCAGTACCTCTCCAAGCCCTACCAGGAGATCTGGCACGAGCTGAACGGCAGAAGCGTCTATCCCGTCACTACCGAATCCAAGACCAGTTACCAGTCCATCAGCAAGGCAAGGACCTTTACCCCGCCGTCCCGCGAGGAGACCTTTGTTTTTGCTCAACTTTCCAAAAATCTGGAGAACGCCTGCATCAAAGCACGCCGGTACCGTCTGGCAGCCACCCGGTTGATCGTGTTCCTCCGGGAGCAGACCTTCACGGACAGGGGTGTGGAGATCCGGCTCACGTCCCCTACCGCCTTCCCTGCCGAGCTTTTTGGCGCCCTTCACGAGGGGTTCCGAGCGCTCTTCAGGCCTCACGCATTGTACCGCCAGACTGGCGTGGTCCTGGCAGGGCTCATGCCCGAGGAAGGGATTCAGCATTCCCTGTTCGATGATGTGGCGAAGATCGAGAGGATGGCCCGGGTATACCGGGCGGTGGACATCCTGTCCGAAAAGTTCGGCAAACATGCCGTCCAGCATGCTTCCAGCCTGCCCACCCGGCTTCAGGCCCAGCATGAAGGTGAACGGGGCGACACGCCTGCCAGAAAGTCGGCGCTCCTCCGGGGAGAGAGTCTCCGGCAGCGGCTCAAGATGCCGATGCTGCACATCAAGGTCTGATGATTGCGACAAAAGGAACAACACTACTTCGCCCCGAAGGCGCGAAGGCCTTGAATTAACAACCAAGAAAGGGTCTTCTGTTCGATCTGGCTTTCGCGCTGTTCTTTGCGACTTGGTCGTTCAATGACCTGGACCTCAAGAAGGTTAACCGATAATAGCGCAAACATTTTTTCAGTCTTGTGTGGGAAAACACCGCCAAGAACAAGCCGTTCCAGCAAGCAACAACCCAAAATTCCTTGACTTTGCAGCATCAATATCCGATAATAAAAGCCTCGCATCGATACCGGAGCCGGGCAACCGCTCCGGTATTTTGGCTCAAGACACCAGTAGCAGGAGCAGAACTTGGCTCAGGAATATCTGGATTTCGAAAAACCGATTGCAGAGCTCGAGAAGAAGATCGAGGAACTGACCCTTTTTACCTCGAGCGGGAACATCGACCTTGAAGAAGAGATTCTCAAACTGCATAAGAAATCGGACCAGCTCCGCGCCGAGATTTACTCCCGTCTCTCTCCCTGGCAGAAGGCCCAGATATCGCGCCATCCCAATCGCCCCTACACGCTGGATTACATCGAAGCCATCATGACGGATTTCGTCGAGATGCACGGCGACCGGGCCTTTGCCGATGACCCGGCCATCGTCTGTGGCATGGCAAAGCTCGACGGAATGCCCGTCGTCGTCATCGGCCATCAGAAAGGCCGCACCACCAAGGAGAAGATCTTCCGCAACTTCGGTATGCCGAACCCCGAAGGCTACCGTAAAGCCCTTCGCGCTATGCGGTTCGCCGAACGGTTCAACAAACCTATCATCACCTTCATCGATACCCCTGGCGCCTATCCCGGTATCGGCGCCGAGGAGCGCGGCCAAGGCGAATCGATCGCCCGCAATCTCTCGGTCATGTCCCAGCTCAAGACCTCGATCCTCACGGTGGTCATTGGCGAAGGAGGCAGTGGAGGAGCGCTTGCGCTTGGCGTTGCTGACCGTGTACTGATGCTGGAGCATGCAACCTATTCGGTCATCTCGCCGGAAGGATGCGCGGCAATCCTCTGGAACAACGGGGCCAAGGCAAATGAAGCGGCCGAACTGCTGAAGATCACGGCCCAAGATCTGTTCCAAATGAAGGTAGTCGACGAGGTGGTGGAGGAGCCGATCGGCGGTGCCCACCGGGATCCGCGGCGGGCGGCGGAACTGTTGAAAGAATCAATCCTGCGGAACTTCTCCGAGATCAGAAATGTCCCTGTCCCCGACCTGATCGGTCTGAGATACGAGAAGGTCCGCAGCGTCGGTGTCTACGACAAGATCTGATCCCCGTACACCACTGCTTCCACCCGGCGATCGGGAATCGACCGATCCGACGTCCCTCGAACAGTGCCGTCCTCATGTCGTGGGGAAATCAGTAATCGAAATGTGCTGATCCCATCGGCGCGATGTTTCGGGGAGGGATATCAACCGATGTCCTTCTTCAGCAATTCAACAGTCTTGGTAAGTTCCTGCATTGCGACCCGGATATCGGCATAGGACGACAGGAAGAGGATCAGGCAATAATCGTCCATGACCGGCACTAGCAGCTCGTTCCCTTCCTCCAGCGAGAACAGGACGGCTTGCACCATGCCGAACCCGAGCTTGGTTGTGATCTCTTTGATCCGGTCAAGGTGGAGCTCTTTCCAGGCTCCGATCAGCTTGATGTCCTGGGAGGTCTGCCCTGCCTGCGCGACGGCCTCACCGTCACCAGCGACGAAAATTGCGGCGGACGATCCTTTCACCGACGTGACGAGTTCGTTCAGTATCTGATCGAGCACTTCACACTCCCGTGTTCGCACGCAGCGCCAGCAGTCCAACCACTTTCTTCCGTTTCACCGGTTGTTATCCGAAAACCAGGAAGAGGAAAAAGGTCACCGCTCCCCCCAGAAGCGCACCGAAAATGACTTCGCGGGCGCGATGGACCCCGGAAGACCATCTGCTCCAGCTGACCATGACTGCGAGCAGCAGAGTCAGGGAGATGATCGGTACCGATCCCGACAGATAAATCGTGTCCACCAACACCGAAAAGGATACCGCGGCGTGTCCGCTCGGCATCCCGCCCCGGAGCGGTTCCCCCGTCCCCAGTAGTGCTTTGATGATGATTACCAGGATGACAACGAACGTAAGAGCAACGAGCGCTATCACATCCCCCGGGACGGTCCTGATATGCCATCCCCGCTCGACGATCGCCGACCGCAGCGCCGGATACAGTATGAGATAGGCGAGAATGAGCGACCCCATCGAGGCAACGAGAACCACACCCGCAGCAATGTCCTTGGCCACCTTTGCACGGGGATGATACCCTTCGGAAATCATGTCGATGGTTTCCTCGATCGCTGTATTGAGCATCTCGGTCACCAGGACGAGAATGATGGCCATGGACAACAGGATGAACTCGCCCCGCGATATGTTCACGACCAGACTCACCAGGAGTGCGACAAGCGCGACCACGAGATGATAACGCATGTGGCGCTGGGTCCTGACCGAGTAGATGATCCCCTCGATCGCGAGGTTCACCTTGTCAATCAAGCGCGTGGGCTTCACCGATGCAACACCCGGAACAATCTACGTTCGGCGATCTGCATGGTCCGTTCCTGCGCCCCCCCCTGTTCGTGATCGTATCCCAGAAGATGGAGCAACCCATGGATCAGTAGCCGATCGACCTCGCGAATCAGCGGCTCGCCTGCAGCCTTCGCCTGCCGTATAGCAGCAGGCAGGGATATCACGATATCACCAAGCACGTGCGCATGAAGCGTCGCGAACGCCCCCTCCCGGAACGGGAACGAGAGCACGTCGGTCGTCCGGTCCTTGCCACGGTAGGTGCGGTTGAGCCTTCGCATGGCACGGTCCCCCACGAAGAGGACGCTCAGCTCCGCCTGCGCAAGCGATACTGCCGACAGGACTTTTTCAAGCCGCGCCCGCACCGCTGATGCCGCCGGTCTTTGCTTCTTCAGCGTGCTTTTTATCAGGATGGTCAATTCGTTTTTTCGTGCCGGGGAACTCCACGCCCGGATAGTCGATGCGGTGATGGAAAATTCCGGTAAGGATGGTGCTGAAGCTTTTTGCGATTTCCCGAAGATTCTTGAGCGTCAGGTCGCACATGCTCAGCTGATCATCGAGAAAAATCCGTGTGATGACGCTGTTCGTCAGGCTCTGGATCCGCTGGGGTGTCGGTTCCACGAGGGTCCTCGACGCGGCTTCGACGGCATCTGCCAGCATGACGATGGCTGCTACCTTTGTGCGGGGTCTCGGCCCCGGATAGCGGAAATCCTGCTCTTCGATGAGGGTCAACGGCTGCAGCTCCTTGGCCTTCTGGTAGAAATAGGTGATGATGGAATTGCCGTGATGCTGATGGATGATATCGATCACTGCGGATGGGAGCTTATGCTGCCGCGCCATCTCGACGCCGTCCTTCACATGGGCGCTGATGATCAGGCTGCTCATGGACGGGCTCAGGCGGTCATGCTTGTTCTCGTTCGAACGCTGGTTCTCGATGAAATATTCAGGCTTCTGGACCTTGCCGATGTCGTGATAATAGGCCCCGACCCGGGCCAGCAGGGGGTTCTCGCCAATTGCCTCGGCAGCAGCTTCGGCAAGGTTACCGATGACGATGCTGTGATGATAGGTGCCGGGGCTCTTATACACGAGCTCCTTGAGCAAAGGTTGATTGGGATCGAGGAGCTCGAGAAGTTTGATGTCCGTGGCAATATCGAAGACCGCTTCGAAGAACGGGAGCGTAACCGTTACGATGGTGGCCGTCATGGCAGATCCGAGAACGCCCGCGCCTAGATCATAGAGGCCTCGTGTCAACAGTTCGCCCCGGTACAGATCGATGCCGACGATAGCGATGATATTTATTGCGGCGGTCATCGCGCCCGCGCGGATCACGACCGTACGCTTTTTGCATCGTATCACGTAGAGCGCAGCCATGATGCTGCCGGTGAAGTAATAGAGGGGCATGAACGGGTCTCCGGCGAAGACCATTCCCAGCAGAAGGCTGACCAGGAAGGAAAAGGCCAGCGCCAGATGGAAGTCGAGAAGGAGGCTGACCAGCATGGCCCCGGAAGCAACCGGCAGGGCGAATCCCACGGTTGCCGAGTCGAAACGGAAGGATTCTGCCAAGGAAGAAAGAATGACCTTGGAGAACTGGGAGATGACAATCGTCATGAGAAGAAGGAACGCCAGCAGGACGAGTTTCCTGCCGTCAGACAGGAGCGCGGGACGATAGCGCTTCACGTCTCGGTACAGCAGGTAAAAGAGCAGAAGGACCAGGAGCATCAGTCCGCCAAAAGCGGCGAAATGGTTTCCCATTCCTTCCCGTCTCGCTATCTCAGCGATCACGGCGGCCGCCCGGTCCGTGACCCGCCGCCCCGCTTCCACGATCACCTCCCCACGGCTGATGCGGGCAACGATCATCTCCTGGTCCGGGCCTGCATACTCGACGGTCATGGAAAAGGGCGCCACGACGTCATGGGAGGCGATGTCGCCTTTCGCAAGGTGAGGGATCTTGGGGAGCAGGATTAATGCAAGGAGCGAAGCGGTAAGAAAAGCCAGGCTGAAGTGAAGCAGACGGGGTCTTCGCCGAAATGAGGCCGGGAGGGGGGCCTCTTCGTGGTCAGAAAGCGGCATCTTGGGCAAGAGCCGTGATGTGGTCTCATTCCGTGGAATCACGCTGCTCCTCGCTCCGCTCGTAGGCTTTGATGATCTGCTGTACAAGGCGATGACGCACCACGTCCTTGTTGGTGAAATAGATGAAGCGGATGCCTTCGATGCCATCGAGGATCTTCTGCACCTCGACCAGTCCCGAACCCCGTCCGCCCGGGAGGTCGATCTGCGTCACATCCCCGGTCACAACGGTCTTGGAATTGAATCCGAGCCGCGTCAGAAACATCTTCATCTGCTCGGATGTCGTATTCTGCGCCTCATCAAGGATGATGAAGGAATCGTTCAAGGTCCGTCCCCTCATGAACGCCAAAGGAGCGATTTCGATATCTCCCCGTTCCACCAGCTTATTGGCCTTTTCGGTCTCAATCATGTCGTAGAGCGCGTCATAGAGAGGCCGCAGATAGGGATTTACCTTTTCGATGAGATCGCCGGGCAGGAAGCCTAGCTTCTCCCCCGCTTCCACGGCGGGTCGAACCAGGATGATCCTGCTCACTTCCCGCCGAAGCAGCGCGGAAACAGCCATCGCCATGGCAAGGTAGGTCTTCCCGGTGCCGGCCGGTCCGATGCCGAACACGATATCGTGCTTCTTGATAGCCTCGATATATTTCCTCTGCGTCTCGTTCTTCGCTGCGACCTGACGTTTGCGGTGGGATACCGGGATCGATTCCTGGAAGATCTCTTTGAGCGAGGCAGCAGGGTCAGCCGAGAACGCCCGAATCGCCGACCCTACATCTTCTTTGTGTGTGATGACGCCGCGGCAGATCATGTCGGTGAGCTGTTCGAGGAGCCTTTCGACGTGCGCAACAGCCCTTTCGTCACCCTCGATCTGGATCTTGCTGCCCCGAGCGCTTACATGGACACCATAGGTCGACTCGATGAGCCTCAGATTCTTATCCAGCTCTCCAAAAAGACTGGGAATCGTTTCTTCGTTCTCGATCGTGAAGTGCGATACGGTCGTCTTCATCGGTGATCCGGAGAGGAATCTGTATCTTCTCCAATGAAATCATCTTAACATGGGCATGGGGCAAAGTCAACACAACGAGCCCCTAAGCTGCTAATTCTGCGAACATTTTTCGCTTCGCGCGTTAGTCAACAGTCCGAGCGAGCGTCAGGGCTACCACGGCCTCTGCGCCGGCACCCCGGAGCGTCCGCGAACACTCGTTCATCGTTGCGCCGGTGGTAAGAACGTCGTCAATGAGCAGCACCCGCTTCCCCTCGACGTCAGCTCCCCGCCTCAGGCCGAACGCTCCCGTGACATTGGCAGCACGTTCCTTCCCGGTGAGCTCGACCTGTGGTCTCGTGGGTCTCACCCGAATGAGGTTGTCATAGACCAAGGGAATCGAATACTCTGTGCTCGCACCGCGGGCAAGAAGGAGCGCCTGGTTGAAACCCCGTTTGCGAAGCCGTGATGCGTGAAGGGGCACCGGCATGACAACGTCCAAGTGTTCGACTTTGCGAACACATGCCACCATCCATTTGGCTAGCGGACCGCCCAGCGCCATCATAGGACGATACTTGTATACATGGATCGCCTGCCGGAGCGACCCCTCGAAGATGCCGGCGGCGATCGCTTGATCAAGATCGGGCGGGGCCTTTCGGCAGTGCCAGCATGCATGTTCGGGACTGGCAGCAAGTGTCTCGGAAGATTCGAACGGTCTGCCGCAGCGGGGACAGATGGGCGGGGGGATCGGAGCAAGGTCGCTCCAGCAGGTCGAGCAGAAAAGAGGGACGGGAAATTCTCCCGAGGGAGAACCGCAGTGGGAACAGCTCGACGGGAAACAGTAGTCAAGGATGCGGCGAAGCAGTCGCATGGCAGGCATGATGAGGAACGGCGCTCTCGGAAGTCAGAGGATGAGGCTTTTCCCTGTCATCTCCTTTGGCTGATCGATGCCCATCAGTTGCAGGACTGTGGGAGCGACATCGGCAAGACTACCCGAATCCCTGAGAGACGCCCTTTCTCCCACAACAATGAATGGCACAGGACCGGTCGTGTGCGCCGTATGAGGCTGTCCGCTCAATTTGTCCACCATGCTCTCGAGATTGCCGTGATCAGCCGTGATCAGGACCTGCGCCGAGACATCCCGCGCCGCTTTCAGCACGCTGCTTAAGCATTCGTCCAGAACCTCGACCGCCTTCACAGCCGCGGAGAACACTCCCGTATGGCCTACCATGTCGGGGTTTGCGTAATTGACCAGAATGAAACCGTAGTGACGTGACAGGATGCGCTTCACGACCTCGCCGGTAACCTCCCGGGCACTCATTTCCGGCTTCAGGTCGTAGGTAGCCACGTCCCGCGGCGATTGGATCAGAACGCGATCCTCCAGAGGAAAGGGCGATTCTTCGCCGCCGTTGAAAAAGAAAGTCACATGAGCGTATTTCTCCGTCTCGGCAATCCGGAGTTGTCGGATGCCCCTGCTGCTTACGACTTCGCCGAGGATGTGCGTAGGTCGGACCGGCGGGTACGCAACCGGAAGGCCGAACGACTCGTCGTAGGTGGTAAGACCGGCAAAACAGCCGAGCCGTGGCACGGCGGTTCGCGGGAACCCATCGAAAAGAGGATCGGTCAGAGCACGAGTAATCTCCCGGGCACGATCTGAGCGAAAATTGCAGAAGATGACGGCATCGCCGTCCTGCATTCTTCCGGTCGAGATGCCATTCCGACCGTTGTGGATGACCGTCGGCAACATGAACTCGTCGGTCCGCTGATGTTCATAGCTGTCCAAGACCGCCCCTTCGGCAGACGTCTTCCTGATCCCTTCCCCCAGGACAAGAGCCTCATAGGCCTTCTGGACCCGTTCCCAACGCTTGTCTCGGTCCATGGCGTAGTAACGGCCGGAAACCGTGGCGATCCTGCCTATGCCGATCCTCCCCAGATGCTGTTCAAGCTTCCTGATGTAGGTCAGCGCGCTCGAAGGCGGGGTGTCCCGTCCATCCAGAAAGGCATGGAATACAACGCGCGATACCCCTTCTGCCTTGGCAAGGTCGAACATCGCCAGAATATGGTCGATATGGCTGTGCACTCCCCCGTCGGAGAGCAGTCCCATCAGATGGAGCGTGCCACCGCTCACCTTGACCGCGTGCACGGCCTGGAGCAGGGCGGGGTTCCTGAAGAACTCCCCGTCCCGGATGGACCTGTCGATGCGAGTGATGTCCTGATACACGATCCGGCCGGCACCGAGGTTCAGGTGCCCGACCTCGGAGTTGCCCATCTGCCCCTCAGGCAGTCCGACAAACTCCCCTGATGCGTTCAGTTTCGTATGTGGGTAGTCGCGGAAAAGACCTGTGATGAGAGGTGCCTTGGCGGCCGCAATGGCGTTGCCTTCCCCGTTGCTGCTGATCCCAAATCCGTCCAGGACGATCAGAATGACCGGTCTATCGCTCATGCGATCTCCTTACACAAACAATGAACCGGACCAGCGGACTGACGATCGGGCTTCCGGTCTTCATCGCGCCTAGCAGCTCTTCTCGAGGCTGACGCCGAAGGTGTTCCACTTCCCGCAATTCGGACAGCGTCCCGACCAGTCGGTCGTCTTAAGCTCACAGTTGGAACAGGTGTAGGGAACGATGACCTGTTTCCGGAAGCCCAGCGCCCGTTTGAACTCTGAAGCGGCGATCCCCAGCGAGCCGCGGCGAAGATAGATGTTGCCCAGCAGTTTATGTACGTCCGGAAGCTCGCGGTCGCCCCAGTCGACGGAAGTCAGGATATCGAAGGCCTCATCGATCATCTCAAGACGGTAATACAGCTTCCCTAGAAAGAACTTGACCGTCATATCCTCGGGACGCCATGTGAGGGCAAGTTTGTACAGTTCGATGGCTTTCCCGGGTTCCCCCTGTTTGAGCCAGAGGTCTTCAAGACGAAGCAGCAACACGATCGAAGACGTCATCTTGTAGGCCTTCTCCCACAGCTCCGCAGCTTCTTTCGCCTTGCCCTCCTCAAGGTAGACCTCGCCGAGACCAAGGTAGGACGGAATGAAATCCTTGTCGAGTTTGATCACACCGCGAAAGACCTTCCGTGCCTGTTCCAGGTCCCCCTTTTCCAGAACGGAACGTCCCAGCTCGTACCGGAATCCGATGAGCTTGCGGCGCTCGACCTCCTGTTCCTGAGAGCTCAGCGGATTGGCGACCAGCCGGGCCTGGGTCTCGCTCAGCTCCGGCCAGTTGTTCAGACGGTGGTAAAGGTCCCTCAGACGGAAAAGCGCAGTGATGTTCGACGAGTCCCGATCGATGATCGATTGATACATCTTCAAAGCCTCATCGTACCGTTTAGCCTCTTCATAATCGGCAGCCAGCGAGAACATCACCTCTTGATTGTTCCTGTCGAGGTTCCATGCCTTCAGATGAGCCCTGATGGCTTCCTGCACGTTCTTCTGGCGGAGTTGGGTGATGCCCATGCGCAGGAGCGTATCGACGTGGTTCGGGTCGATGTTCAGGATCCGCTGAAAGAAGGTCGCAGCCTCCGGATTGCGCTTTGCCAGCAGCGCGTTCAGCCCTTTTGCATAGAGGTCTTGGATCCTGTTGCGCTTCCTTGCTTCCCGCTGGACGCTGAGACTTCGAAGGAACCTGCGGATATCGCGGGTCAGGTACAGGAGGAACACGAAACCCGCCCCCGACGCGAGCGACAGAAGGAAGAATGAGGAGATCGGGATGGTCTTCGACCTGGTGAAGGTCAGATTGACCGTTATTGGACCGGGATTGAGCTCGGCCAACACGAACACGGCAACGAGCAACAATACCACGATTATCGTTATAAGGTAACGAACCATCGATGCTCCCTGTCCAGACTGCCCACGAAGGCTTTCCGGCCGTCAATAGTGATAGGTCTTACCCTTGATGATCGTGAACGCACGGTAGAGCTGTTCCAAGAGCACGACCCGGGACATTTCGTGCGTGAGCGTCCACCTGGACATGGCCATGATCGTCTGCGCTCTCCCGGTCACCGACGAATCGAGCCCAAGAGAGCCTCCGATGATGAACACCATGTCTCGAACACCCTTTTCGAGGGCGTCATTGAGAAATACGGCGAACTCGTGGGAGGTGAATTCTTTCCCCCGCTCATCAAGGGCAACTAGGTGGCTCGCTGCCGGTACCGCATGCCCGATCTTTTCCGCCTCCCGCTGCCGAACGCGCGGAGCGTCCTTCAGGTCGTCAATCCGCTCTTCCCGAAGCTCGCGTACGGTTACTTGAGCGTAGGGCTTGAGAAAACGCAGGTATTTTTCAATCCCCGCCTGGATAAAACGTTCCCGGGTCTTGCCGACGCAAAGGATGGTGATCATCATAGAGCTGCGCTGCGTGCGGCACAGGAGGTCTGCACACGCGGGGCGTCGCCCCAAAGGCGGTCAAGACCGTAATAGGTGCGCGTCTCTTCTTCGAATACATGGACCACGACGTCGCTGTAGTCCAGGAGCACCCAGGTCGATTCGGCTTCCCCTTCCACATGAGACGGGTGGATGCCTTCCGCCGCGAGGCGCCGAGCGATCCCCTCGGCAACTGCCCCGACCTGGGTCGTGCTGGCACCCGAGCAGATCACGAAATAATCGGCAATGGTCGTCAGCTCGCGCAAGTCAAGGACCCGGATGTCGATCCCCTTCTTGTTGTCAGCCGCTTCGGCCGCAAGCAGTGCGGTGGTCAACGAACTATGCATAGAACTTATTTTCAATTATATAAGCTTCGACCGCATCGGGCAAGAGATATTTGATGCTGCGTCCCTTTCTGACACGCTCGCGGATGTCCGTCGATGATATTTCGTAGCGCGGTATCGTGACGAGAACAAGGCTTGCATCTGGCGTGCGCACGCTGATCTGCCGCTTGGCGCGCTCATCAAGAGCGTCAAGGTCCACTTCCGGGACCGGCACCAGATGGAGGGCTGCCAGCTCTCTGAACCGCGTTCCTTCCCGCGACAGGACAACGAACGTGCAGAGCGTCAGGAGTCGCTGCCAGTGCTTCCACGTCCTGATCTCCAGGAACGAGTCGATGCCCGTGATGAAGTGCAGTTCGGCGTCCCGGTGAAGGCGGCGCAGTTCATCGACCGTGTCGATGGTATAGGAACGCCCCCCGCGGTTGATCTCGATATCCGAAAGAACGAACCTTGGATTGCCGGCGATGGCAAGTCGCACCATTTCCTGTCGCTGGACGGCAGACGGCAGGTCCTCTTCCTGCTTGTGGGGAGGAAGAAAGGAAGGGACAAAGAGGACCTGGTCGAGCTGAAGCCGGTCGCCGATTTCCTCGGCTGCGGCGAGATGGCCGAGGTGGATGGGATTGAATGTGCCTCCGAGAATACCGATTCGCTTGGACAAATATGAACCCTCAATGATACGACGTGGGCAGGAATGCGTTCCTTCCGCGCGCAGTCAGCCGAACTCAGCGTCCTATTTCCTGATCTGGCCGTTCCCGAGTACGATGAACTTCGTAGAGGTAAGTTCCTCGAGTCCCATGGGTCCCCGGGCGTGGATGCGCGTGGTCGAGATGCCGATCTCAGCGCCCAAGCCGAACTCGAACCCATCGTTGAGGCGTGTCGAGGCATTGATGAAAACAGCGGAAGCATCCACCTCGCGGAGGAACCGCATGGCCCTGCCGTAGTCCGTTGTCACAATGGCCTCGGAGTGCTGCGAGCCGTGCGCAGCAATATGCGCCATGGCATCCTCCATGCTATCGACGACCTTAGCGTTCAGGATCAGTTCATTGTACTCGGTATCCCAGTCCTGCTCCGTGGCTTTCTTGACGCCCGGTTCGATCTCGGTCGTCCTGTGGCATCCCCGGATCTCCACTCTGGCATCCTTGAAACGCTTCAGCATTTTCGGCAAGAACGTCTTTGCCACGTCCTGGTGAACGAGCATAGCCTCCATGGCATTGCATGTGCCGGGCCGCTGGACCTTGGCGTTGAAGCAAATCTCCTCGGCCATAGCAAGGTCAGCCTTGTCATCCACATAGATGTGGCAGACGCCTTTATCATGTTTGATCACCGGGATGGTGGAGTTCTCGGACACGAAACGGATAAGACCCTCGCCGCCCCGTGGGATGATGAGGTCCACCGAATGGTTCGCCCTCAGCATTTCGAGAACGCAGGCCCGGTCAGGATTCTCGATGAACGTGGCCGATCCGTCGGGGATCCCCGCCTCCGCCCCGGCCCGGTTGAGGACTTCGGCGATCGCCGTGTTGGAATGCACCGCCTCCGAACCGCCGCGCAGCAGCACGGCATTCCCGGACTTGATGCAGAGCGCCGCGGAGTCGGCCGTCACGTTCGGCCGTGACTCGTAGATGATGCCGATCAGCCCGATGGGCACGCGCATGCGTCCCACCTGCATGCCGTTCGGCCTGCGCCACATCCTGAGCACCTCGCCCACGGGGTCCGGGAGCGCGGCCACTTCGCGAAGACCGTCGGCCATGGCCTTGATCCGCTCCTGGGTCAGCGTCAACCTGTCGATCATTGCCTTCGACAGACCCTTCTTTTCGGCATCTGCGAGGTCCTTCTTATTCTCGGCCATGAGCTTCGCGGATTCGGCTTCGAGCTCTGCGGCCATCTTCACGAGCGCCTTGTTCTTGATCTCCGTCGAGATGTTCGCCAGGCTTCTTGATGCAGCCTTCGCCTTCTTTGCCTTTTCGGTCACATAGGTCTTTGTATCCATTCAACACCCTCCACTGAACAGTCTACCCACGGATGAACGCCGAACTTCCAGCCGATTCCAGCATCACGTCACAGGATCACCAAATCGTCCCGGTGAATGACCTCGTCATAGTCCTTATGCCCCAGGACCGACGCGATCTGCGAGGTCTTGAGCCCCTTGATCCTTTCCAGGTCGGACGACGAATACTTTGAAAGACCGCGGGCAAAGACGTTCCCCCTGAGATCGGAGCAGTTCACGCAGTCGCCGGCCTTGAACGCACCTTCGATCCGTACGATGCCGCCGGGCAAAAGGCTCTTTCCCTTGTTTACCAACGCCTCGCGACCGCCGTCATCGACCACCACGCCTCCGGCCGAACATGCGGTATAAGCGATCCAGTGTTGACGGCTCCTGTTGCGTTCCGACCTGGGAAGAAAGAGCGTACCGACCATGTCGCCGGCGAAGAGCGATGTAAGGGTCCCGTTCTTCCGGCCATTGATGATCGCCATGGATACACCGTAGGCGCCTACCTTCTTCGCCGCTGCGATCTTTGTGCGCATTCCGCCGGTCCCGATCGTTGTCAGGGCATCGCCTGCTCCCCGCTCCAGTTCGGCAGTGATCTTTTCCACGAGCGGGATGAGCTCAGCGCTCCGATGAACCCTTGGATCGGCAGTATAGAGACCATCAATGTCCGACAGGATCACCAGGAGATCCGCGTCGGCGACATGAACCACCATGCCCGAAAGGCTGTCGTTGTCGCCGAACCGGATCTCTTCCACGGCAACCGTGTCGTTCTCGTTGATGATGGGAATGACGCCATGCTCCAGAAGCGTCGAGAGGGTGTTCCGGGCGTTCAGGAACCGGGTCCGGTTTGCGAGGTCCTCGCGCGTCAAGAGGACCTGTGCCACTTTCTTCTTGTGTGCTCCAAAGGTCTTCTCGTACATCCACATGAGGCTGGACTGACCGACCGCTGCTGCCGCCTGTTTGAGCGGCAGGGGCATGCCCTTGTTCTTCTTGAGCCCGAGCTTGGCCAATCCCGCAGAAATGGCCCCCGAAGAGACCAGGATGACCTCGCGGCCCTGGTCGATGACGGACGCGATCTCCGCGGAAAGCTGCTCGATGCGCTTCTGATCCAGGCCCTCGCCCGAGCCGGTCAGGACAGCGCTCCCGATCTTGATCACGATCCGTTCGGCCTTCGTGATCAGTGTTCTCCTATCTCGATCATGTTCTGTCATACACAAACACGGGTTCCCGGAGGATCAGAGATGTATCTCTGCTCCTTCGTTCTTCTCTTCTTCTTTCCGCCTGCGCGATTCCTCGACCCGATCGGCAAGGAAGTTCAACAGCTTGTCAAGCCCGGCACCGGTCACTGCCGAGATCGGGAAGAAACGATAGCCGGCGCCAACGCAGAACTGTTCCAGCCGTTCAAGATGCTCCGGCACGGCGGCATCGACCTTGGTCGCCGCCACGGCCATATATTTCTTGAGCAGTGCTGGACTGTAGAGCTCCAGCTCCCGATTGATCTTGCCGAAATTTTCCACCGGGTCGCCCGGCACGAGGCCGGATACATCGACCATATGCAGGAGGATGGAGGTCCGTTCCACATGGCGCAGAAACTCGAACCCGAGGCCGGCCCCTTTATGGGCGTTCTCAATGAGCCCGGGGATATCGGCAACAACGAAACTCTTCCTGCCCTCGGGCTTCACGACCCCAAGCACCGGGGTCAGCGTCGTGAAGGGATAGTCCGCGATCTTCGGCTTTGCCGCGGAGATGCGGGAGATGAGCGTCGATTTGCCCGCATTCGGGAAACCAACGAGACCTACATCGGCCAGCAGCTTCAGCTCCAGAAAGAGCGTAAATTCCTCACCGGCTTCGCCGGGTTGGGCGTGGCGCGGAGCCTGGTTGGTCGCCGACTTGAAGAACGCATTGCCCTTCCCGCCCCGTCCGCCCCGGGCGATGATATACCACATTCCGTCCTCGTCAAGGTCCACGATGGAAGTATCGCTATCGATCTCCCTGACCAGGGTTCCGACGGGAACGCGCACAACGATGTCCTTGCCGTCGGCGCCGGTCTGCTGCTTGCCCCGGCCCTGCTCGCCGTTCTCGGCCCAGTAGTTCTGCTGGTACTTGAGATCAATAAGCGTGCCGAGCTGCCGGTCGGCCAGAATAATAACATCGCCTCCCTTGCCCCCGTCGCCGCCGTCTGGGCCGCCCTTGGGAACATAGGCCTCGCGCCGGAACCCCACGCACCCCCGCCCGCCATGGCCGCCCTTGACGTAGATCTTAACCCTGTCGATGAAGTTGGACATTGTTTCCTTAAGCCTGTGGAAAATATACAGATACCGCCAGCAAATTGCAAGCTGCCGGAATAAGAAAGGCGGCACCGGAAAGGTGCCGCCTCGGATGGGAACCTGCGTTGTCGCGTTTACGCCTGGACCGCGTAGACGCTCACCTGCTTGCGGGTCTTATCGTAGCGTTCGAACTTGATCACGCCCGTGATCTTCGCGAAGAGCGTATCGTCCTTACCCTTGCCCACGTTCGTTCCGGGATGGAACTTGGTCCCGCGCTGCCGCACGATGATCGTTCCTGCATGCACCTTCTCGCCATCGAAGCGTTTCACGCCGAGATACTGCGGATTGCTGTCCCTGCCGTTCCTTGAACTGCCGACGCCTTTTTTGTGAGCCATTTCCTATTTCCTCCGAGCCGTGCGCAGCAGCGCTACGCTTTGATCTCTTTGACCTTGATCGTGGTGAAATCCTGACGATGACCGATGGTCTTCCGGAAGCCTTTGCGCCGGCGATGCTTGAAGATCAGGATCTTCTCGCCCCTGCCGTCTCCCATCACCTCGGCCGTGACCGACGCCGACGAGAGGTTCGGCTTGCCCACGCTCAACTTATCGCCATCGGCAATGAGCAGGACATCCTTCATCTCGACTGTGTCGCCCTTCTTGCCGTCGAGCTTTTCAACCCTGAGAACGTCACCGGGGGAAACCTTGTACTGCTTTCCACCCGTCTTGATAACCGCGTACATGCCAGTTCCTCCTTGAAAAAAATCGTCCAAATCCCGTTTAGGAAGCGTAAAAATACCATGTAAGCCCCGAACATGTCAAGGGAAAAAAGGTGGATGCACAATATTTTTACATGATTTTCGGGGGTGCCAAATCGCCCTGCGCGGCCGCTGTAAACCAAGATTCGAACTCCGCGGTCCGCGGATCCCCCTCTGCCGGTGCCCATGAGGCGAGGTTCTCCGGCCGTGGCGGTACATAAGGCCCCTGCTTCACTTCAAAGAACACGGTACCTGGCTCCAAGGATGCCATGGTATGCCATGCCCGGGGCGGTATCTCGACGCCCACCTGCGGCCCGCCGGCCGAAAGGAGGAACCGTTCCACGACCCTGCCGCTGTCTTCAAAGATCAAGAGGACCGCTGACCCGCGGACAAGGAGGAATACCTCCCAAGTTGCGGGATCCGCGTGCCGGTGCGGCCGGATATACGTGCCCGGTTCTATGGCGTTGAACAGTCTCTGGACAGGGTCATCGAGCCTTTCATGAAGGTTCCAGTTCGACCGCTTGCGCGGCGACCGGAGGGCGGACTGCGACGCTTCGTCAAGGGCCTTCTGGTTTATTACTTTCATGTTCACCTCGCCAATGTTGACATCGGCGGGCAGGATACCACAGTGGGAAGAGATACTCAAGGGACGGGGAGACGACTGGGAAACGAAGAAGAAGGATGCACGCAGAAAAAGAACGCAGGGAGGAGGTGCTGGAAGCCTCCTCCCCGCAATGGAGGGCATCAGTGGTGAGCGTGAGCGTCTTCCGGTTCGTCCTCGTAGCCCGTGAACATGGCCTTGATGTGCTGCGTCCAGGGATGACCGAGCGAGGCCAGGTATACATGCACGAAGAGGAATGCCGTGAAGAAGAGCGTCAAGAACACATGCACAGCGTCGACGAACTTGATGCCGCCGACGAAAGCGATCACCGTCGTGAACCGTTTGATGTCCCACATCAAGATTCCAGAGACGATCTGGAGAGGCATGAAGAGCAGCATGATGTTGAAATACGCCACCTGCTGCATGGGATTGAACTTGTGGTCCGGCGTTGCGTGGTGAGGGTTCGGCTCCCCTAAGAAGATGCCGTACCCGTAGTACCTCGCCTGTTTAAGAGCCGCCAGGACGAAGTTCTTGAGGTTCGGATCGGGGATGTAGATCTTGAGCTTCCGCGTCACCAGGTAATAGAACGCCCAGACGAGAAAGTTCCCCAGAAGCACGAACCCGAAGATGTTATGTATGTCCACTGCGGACCGGAACGTCATCAAGTTCAGGGCATCCCGATAGCGGATCTGCGCTCCCGTGGCGATCAGCACGAAGAAGCATAATGCGTTGATCCAGTGCCACAATCTGACGGGGAGCGGCTGGAGATAGGTCCTTTTTTTCATGGTCCACCCTCCTTTCTAATGGCGCTGGCGAGCCCTGCGCAACCGGGCCGTCAGCATTCTGAGGGTGCCGTGGACCACAGGCACCGCGATCCCGCCCAGGATCATGGCAGCTCCGAGATAGTCCATGACCTTGAGACGCGTGCCGCCGAGAACGTAGAACTGGTTCAGCGGCAGCATGGCGAAAACTGAACTGAGCGCCGCGGCATCGACCTTGTACAGTTTTTCCGTTCCGTCTGGCTTCGCGACCGCCATGGACACGGACTGGAAGAAGGCCGAGTTCGCGGAATGACAATATTCGCACTGCCTCACCGCCTGCATCTTTGGAGCCAGGTGATGAGCATGGCGCTGGTCATCGAGGTTGACTACCCCCGCCATGGACACCGTGCGGCTCTTGTTCATGTTCCGGTAGAGGTCCCAGAGCTGATCGGGGCTGATGTTCCTTGCTCCGGAGCCGGAAGCAGCGGCTTTTCCGGTCTCCAGCAGCGTACGAACGACCGTATCGCTCAGCATCATTCCCGACGAGCCGTCTGTGACCCGCAGGTAGATGTTCCGTTTGTAGCCAGCCGGCACGTGACACGCAGTGCAGGCAACGGCATCGAAATGGGCAAGCGTATTGGGAAGCCATTTCTCATGCTGAGCCACCACCTGTGCATGACAGCTCATGCACATCTCCTTGGGCGACCGTGACGCCATGGTAGGCTTCACATCATGAGCAAAATGGCAGCTGGAGCAGATCGGGGCCTGGCCTTTCCCGTCCTTGCGAGCTACCCCGTGGACGCTGCCCTCGTAGGCGCTGAATATATCCTGATGGCATTTCTTGCAGGGAACCCCGCTCAGCGTATCTGCCAGGGCATGGGGACCCACCTGATGAGATCCATGACAGTCCGAGCAGACAGGGGCCTTGCTGTTCCCCTGGCTCAGCAGCATCTTGTGGATGCTGCCGTTGTGCTGGACCGCCTTGTCCAGATGGCACCGCTTGCACGTTTCCGACGCGGTGATGGACAGTTCACGAACACTGGAGAACTTCGGGTTCGGATGGAACTCCTTGGAATAGGCCGTGTGGCAGTCCGTGCAGGCGTGCTTGCCGTGCACCGACGCACGGAGCCCTCCCTCGTTGATGGTCAGCGAGACCGATTCTCCATTGATGGACTTGGTGAGCTGCTGCTTGTGACAGGTAAGACAATACTGGGAACTGCTGAGCTTCTCTTTCTGGGTGGGGACTTTCCTGATGGCATGGGACCCATGGCACTCTGAACAGGGGGGAGCGTTGGCACGGGTAATGGCGCGCTGGTGGAGCGGATTCGCCATAACCTGTTCATCGGCATGGCACGTCCTGCAGGCGCTGGCAAGGTGCAGCAGGAACTCATGCTTGCTCGCGTACTGCGCCTGGGGATGGGTGTCCAGGGACACGTCGCTGTGACAGCCCGTGCAGCTCAGAAAACCATGGACCGTGTTCTTGAACTGGCCCTGGTCGACATGCACGCTCTGTGTGGACTTGTCCTTGAAGGTCATCGTCATGCCCGGAGTCGCGTGGCAGTTCAGGCATGCCTGCGCTTCATCGCTCAAAGCTGCGTCGCTGGAAGCATCGGCCGTGCGCGACAGGAGCATGAGCGTGATGAGCAGGAACAGGAACGGGATGACGAGCGCGAACGCGAACCCGGCCACAGGCCCGGCAATGAAGACCGTGCCGGCCGGAAGCTTCATGTATCGATCCGCCGACGTACCGGGCAGGGTGGCGTTCTCGTTCACGTCGACCCGCTCGCCGCTGGACAGGTTCCAGTAGGTGCCCTTCCCAACAGTTCGTCCGCCAAAATACGTGAACATACTCTGTTTCCTCCTTTCTTTTGAGATTCTGAGAGCCATGCGGCTCTTCAGGGGAGACTGGCAGACCCATATCGCCTTGATCACAGCTCCTAATGGTAAAGATAGCTGAAAATCCGGAAAAGGCAATAGGAAGAAATACCTAGATTCTATTTTTTCTTCGGCGGCAAAGTTGCAACAATGTGCATTGAGGCCCACGTACAGCGCGGACGTCCATCATCCATTTCAGGTGCCGGACGTCATCAAAAGAAAAGGCTCGGGAAAGACTCCCGGGCCTCAGCTTCCATCAACTCCCTTTTCTCCACATCCAGCACACCATACAGGATGCGGTCATGTGTTCAAGAGCGTAGCCGCTTCTTTTGCGTGATAGGTCAGAATCATGTCCGCACCAGCCCGACGCATGGACATGAGGATCTCCATCATGACACGGTCGCCGTCGATCCATCCCAGTTTGGCCGCCGCTTTCACCATGGAAAACTCGCCGCTTACGTTGTAGGCTGCCACGGGGAGGTCGAACTCCTGCTTCACCTGCGTGATGATATCGAGATAGGAAAGAGCCGGTTTCACCATTACAATGTCTGCGCCCTCCTCGATGTCGAGCGCAACTTCGCGCAAGGCCTCGCGGCTGTTCGGCGGGTCCATCTGGTAGGATCGTCGGTCGCCGAACTGAGGCGTCGATTCGGCGGCCTCTCGGAAGGGACCGTAGAAGCCGGATGCGTACTTGGCGGAATAGGCCATGATCGGGATGTTCTGATATCCTTCCTGATCCAGTGCCTCGCGGATCGCCCCCACTCGTCCGTCCATCATGTCCGAGGGAGCGACCATATCTGCACCCGCCTTTGCATGGGAGAGAGCCTCCTTGGCCAAGAGCTCCAGGGTCTCGTCGTTCTGGACCTCGCCGTTCTTGACCACGCCGCAGTGGCCGTGGCTTGTATACTCGCAGAGGCAGACGTCGGTGATGACCACCAGGTCTGGCGTTGTGTCCTTGATCGCCTTGATGGCGTTCTGGACGATGCCCCTTTCTGCATAGGCCTCGCTCCCCAGCTCATCCTTGTGTTCGGGGATGCCGAAGAGGATGACCGCGGGTATGCCGAGCTGGTAGGTCTCCTCACAGTCCTTCACCAGATTGTCGATGGACTGCTGGTAGCTCCCGGGCATCGAAGTGATCTCTTTTTTCACTGCCTTGCCGTGGGTCACGAAGAGCGGATAGATGAAATTGTCCGGCGACAGCGTGTTCTCCCGGACCATGCGCCGAATGGTCTCGGAAGAGCGAAGCCTGCGAGGACGTGCATCAGGGAAGTACATGAGGTCACCTCAAAGGAGCACAAAGACAATTGGACGCGGATAACATCTGATCCACACGGATAGATCCCAACTCCGATTCAGGAAAGAGCCTGGGGCAGAATCTCGTTTACTGTCCTGGGATCCGCCTTCATCCGCGAAGATCTGCGTCCCGAACAGCATCTCTTACCCGCAGGCGCAGCCGCCTCCGGAACCGGACCCGCATCCGCCGACCTGGGAACTTCCGTCCGGACCACATCCGCACCCGCCCGACCGGGGCGCTCCGTTCGGGAAGTTCAGCACGAAGCCCTCTCCCCGCTCGTCGGATATGAATCCCAGTTCGACGCCGTCAAGGGTCCTGGCCGTATCGGAGTCGATATACAGCTTGGCTCCGCGATTCTCGACCACGGTATCGCCCGTTCCCGCCTTGTCGTCGATGGCGATCTCGAACTGGGGACCACCGCCGCACCCGCAGCCGCCGCTGCTCCCGTAGATCCTGAGCCCTGCCTGCGGCATGCCCTCGGCCTTCATGATCTCCTTGATCTTGTCAGCTGCCACGTCAGAAATGCTGATCATACGTTCTCCTTGCTTCTGCCCCGGGGTCATCCAGATCACTCTCACTGCGGTTCTCTGTGCACACTGGGGCAAAACAGCCTTTAGGTCTTCTTCCGAAAATACTCCACCATCTCATTCACCAGAGATGGAATGGTATACTCCTTCGGCATGATATCCACCTTCATGCCGAGTTCTTCCGCTGTTCTCGCGGTCACCGGGCCGATACAGGCCACGACAACACCGTTCATAAGGCTCTTATACTCGGATTTCCCCATCATTTCAACAAAATTGTTGACTGTAGAGGAACTCGTGAAGGTCACTGCAGAGACCCTGCCGTCCCGGAAGAGTTTCTTGACACGCTCCACGTCGGACAAGGGCCTGACGTTTTCATAGGCCGTTGCGACCGTCACCTCGGCACCCCTCTCCCGCAGCTTTTCCGGAATGATCTCCCGGGCATGCTTCGCGCGCGGGATGAGGAACTTCAAGCCCTTCACCGATACGCCTCCAAGCGCCGCAAGCACCCCCTCGGCCTTAAAATCGGAAGGGACGAGATCCGCCCTGAGCGAATACGCTTCGAGGGCGTCTGCCGTCTTGGGTCCGACGACACAGATCTTGTTCGTGCTGAGCGACCGGACGTCCATGCCCTTCTCACGCAGCCGCTGAAAGAAGAACCGGACCGCGTTGGCGCTCGTAAAGATGATCCACCGGTATCTCTGAAGATCATCAAGGGCTGCGTCAAGCTCGTTCCAGCTCGCCGGCAGCACAACATTGATGCTTGGGAACTCGATGGGCGTTGCGCCGGCATCGATCAGTTTCTCGACGAAGTCGCTCGCCTGGTCACGGGAGCGCGTCACCACAACGCGTTTCCCGAAGAGCGGTTTGGACTCGAACCAATTGAGCGTCTTGCGGAGGTTGACGACCTCCCCCACGACGATGATCGCCGGGGGCCCGAGGTTCGCCTTCTGCACCTTGTCCACGATGTCCCTGAGCGTCCCGTCGACCACGCGCTGGTCCGTGCGTGTTCCCCACTGGATTGCCGCGACAGGCGTTCCCGCGTCCCTGCCGTTCGAAACGAGGTTGTCCACGATGTTCCGAAGGTTCTTCATGCCCATGAAGAAGACCAGGGTGCCGATGCCGGTTGCGATCTTGTCCCAGTGGAGCTTCGATTCGGGCTTCGTGGGGTCCTCATG
>JBAIYC010000214.1:0-1856 GCA_037916085.1 Nitrospirota bacterium
CTGACGTGCGGAAGCTTGACAAAGGCGTCCATGACCGCATCGGGCTTTTTCGACGTCGTCAGGATGTCGATGTCCTTGACCGTCTCCTTCATCCTGCGGATGCTCCCGGCCACCTCGATCTTGTTGAGCGGCGCCCCATCCTTCATCCGACCCATGATGTCCTCTGCAAGGGGCAGCACGCGTCCCAGGGGCGTCCTTTCCGTCCCGCGCTTGATGAGCTCGATTCCTTTCAGGATGTTCTCTTCCGTTTTCTTCTGGATGCCCGGCATGCCTTCGAGCTTGCCTGCTCTGATCGCGGCCTCGAGGTCGTCAACGCTCTTGATTTTGAGCTTGTCATAAAACTGCTTGGCTTTTTTCGGGCCGAGTCCCGGTATGCGCAGGAGATCGAGCACCCCTGCAGGAATTTCCTTCTTCAATTCCTCATGCTTGGCGACGATGCCCTTGTCGAGATACTCGTGGATTTTTCCGATCAGGTCCTTGCCGATGCCCGGAATAGCGGCAAGGTCTTCGTCGGTGAGCGTGGCCACGTCCTTCGACAGACCGTCGAGGTTCTGCGCGGCCCTGCGGTAGGCACGGATGCGGAAGACGTTCTCGCCCTTGAGCTCCAAAAGCTCGGCGATCTCGCTGAATACTTTTGCGATCTGCTGGTTTTTCATTGCACCCCTCAATTTAATCAGCTCAATGAATACAGTCTAGTTTTATTGTATCACCGAGCCAATAAAAAAGCCGGGGAACTTGCCCCGGCTGTAATTTTTCTCAGAATTCTGTGCGCAGCGCTCACGCCGCTTTCTTTTTCTCCTCCCGGATCGTAAAGTGCTTCTCCAGGGCTTCGAGCTTTTCCATGATCCCAGTGTATTCCAACTCGGCCATGGGCACCATGGCGGCGCCGAAGAACCCCTGCCGCCGCATGTCCGCGGCCTTTTCGGAGACCCGGTTCCTCACCGTGTCCCAGAAGGGATGATCGAAGGCGTCCACCGGTCCGGTCAGCTTGCCGTTCCTGACAGAGAAGGCTGCGCAGCTTACAATGGGCGGTCCGTCGAAGTAGCTGATGCCGGAGTTCAGCTTCACGGGCATGAGCGGCATGTTATGCGAACCGCGCATGCCTCCGGCCACGTAGTGGCCGATATCGAAGGGGGCAAGCACTTCGCCTGTCGCCGGGAAATTCATCTGCGTCCTCACAAGCATGACGGGATCGTCCTTGCCGGTGTACTTGCCCGCGATGTTATGGAGCCGCGAAGTCGCCACTGCCGCCGCCTGCTCGTTCGTGGCCCTGGTCCAGACGGACTCGACAACGTATCGCTCCGTGTCCCGGAGCAGCGTTGCGATGTCATAGATGTTCTCCGGTGCGTTCAGCTCGATAACCCGGTCGCCCTCCGTGTAGTTCACGTCCATGATGACAAAGCGGTAGCCCTTCGACATTTTGGGAGAGAGGATCAGACCCGGCGTGTTCATCACGTCGGCAAACATAAGATAGAGCGGAAGATTGTAGGCTCCCGGGTCGGTCTTATCAGCGGCGAAAAAGAGGAAGGGTTCGTTCGGACGCTCCTCGAACTCCATCTCGGCAACGGCCGGCCCCATACCCCGCACATTGCCGGAGAAGGCGTCCTTGAGGAGGTCCTGTCCCGCGCCGTACAGGCCCTCGGCCTTGGCCACTTCGGTGCCCGCAACGAAGGCGTCCCAGGCGAGTTTATGAATGTGGTCGTCCTCCTCGCCCCGCCGGTGGGTCATAAGAATGGCGATGTCGTCCCCGGTGTGGCTCACGTAGCTGTCAATGAGCATATCCTTGCCCTTCTCGAGCACGTGCTGATGCACTGCCTTCACAAGTGGTCCCGACGGCGCGATGTGCCCGCCGACAG
>JBAIYC010000215.1:0-5524 GCA_037916085.1 Nitrospirota bacterium
GCACCTGGACCGGCTCCGCAAGGGTCTGCAGGAGTCCATCGATACGAGCCACATCCATCTTGACGCCATCGGGAACCTCGCACGGATCAATGCCCTGATCACCCATATCGTCTATCCCGTATTTGAAGATTCGCGGTCCCGGCCCCGCGAGGACACCTATGTCGTGGGAGGATAGGAGATAGGAACGAAGAAGCAAGAAGGCCGAAAGATGAAATGAGGACTGTTGTCGGACGTGCCGGCATTGCCGTTGCGCGTGACGCCGTAGCCAATCAGTGAGGGGACCATGATCAGACATCTGCGGGTCAAGACCAACGCCAGGACAGAGCTGGTGGACATCACTCAGGGTGTGCAGCGGCTGGTGGCCGAGAGTGGCACGCGGTCGGGCGTGTGCTATATTTATGTTCCCCACACCACTGCGGGAATAACGATCAACGAGAACACCGATCCCAATGTGGGACGGGACATCCTGAAGGAGTTGAACAAGGTCATCCCCTTTGACGACGACTACGGCCACTCCGAGGGAAACTCGGCGGCGCACATCAAGTCCACGCTCGTGGGCATGTCGAAATCCGTTCTCGTGGAGGAGGGCAGGCTTGCGCTGGGCACGTGGCAGGCGGTGTTCTTCTGCGAGTTCGACGGCCCCCGCGAGCGCCGCGTCATGGTCAAGGTCATGAAGGACTGACCGGCCGCTTTGCCGTCTTGCGTCGCTGACGAAAGGCAGGGAACGAAAGGCTCCATGGGATTTTTCCGCGTCATGCTCCTTTGTGTCGTCTTCCTCGTTCTGCGTCCGGCAGGCGCGGCCGCACTTCCCGCTACAGCAGAGGCAAACACCTACCTTCGCCTGGTGCAGACCGGTGCCGAGCGCCTCGCGCAGCGCGATTATCGCGGCGCACGGGATGCCTTCGAAGAGGCGCTTCGCTATTATGACGATGACGCCGAGGCATACATCGGCATCGGTGTCGCCGCCTTTCACCTGAAGGACGACCGCTCGGCCGAGCAAGCCCTCAGACAGGCATTGGAGAGGAATCCGCGCGACAAACGGGCCTTCCTGCTTCTTGGCGAAATCGCCTATCGGGGCGACGACCTGGACGGGGCGGCGTCAGCATGGGAGAAGGCACTCGAGATCGATCCCAGTGACGAAGCGCTCAAGGCGCGGCTGGGACGCATCCAGCGCGAGCTGCGGGCGGAAAAGGATTTCAACCGGGAAGTGGCGAGCCACTTCTCGATCAAGTACGAAGGCCGCGAAAGGATCGAAACGGGCAGGATCGTGCTGCGGATCCTCGAGGAGGCTTACGGCGAAGTAGGGAAGGCACTCTCGTTCTACCCCGATCAGGAGATCTCCGTCATCCTCTATTCAAGCCAGCAGTTCCAGGAGGTGACCGACGCTCCGGGATGGAGCGGCGGCCTCTTTGACGGAAAGATACGACTTCCTATCGGCGGGATAGAGCGGGAGACCCCGGCCCTTCGACGACTTCTCTACCACGAATATACGCACGCCGTGGTGCGGGCAATCACACCCCGCGTACCCACGTGGCTCAATGAAGGGCTGGCGAAGTACTTCGAAGGCAGAGACGTGGACGCCCCGGCCAAGGAGTTCCTTCGAGGCCTCGCCCGGTCGGGAAAGCTGCCGTCCCTCCGGTCCCTGGAGGGACCGTTCATTGGGCTCGGCGGAGCCCAGGCCAATGCCGCCTACCTCATCAGCCTCTCTGCAGTCCAGTACCTCGGCAAGCAGTTCGGTATCTATCGCGTGCGCATGATGCTCGATGATCTGTCTGCCGGCGCCGATATCTCCCGAGCGATCGACAACGCGATCCTTATCTCCTACGAAGACTTCGAGAGCCTCTGGCGAAAGTCCCTGGAGCAGCCTTGATGCCGTTGCCGCGCCCGTGTTCATCCGTCCTGCCTCCCCTCGTTCTCGCGATGCCCTCGTACTCTGATTTCCCTTTGTCGGTGTCCGTCGATATGGTAGTATTGCAGCGATGACCTCTGTCTCGGAACAGCTCAGACTCTCGCAGTTCGACTATGAACTCCCGCAGGACCTCATTGCGCAGACGCCTCCGCCCGTCCGCGACAGGTCCCGCCTCCTCGTCCTCGACCGAAGCACCGGTGGAGTTTCCCATTGCGTTTTTTCCGACATCAGCGATCTCCTGCGTCCCGGGGACCTGCTCGTGCTGAATGATACCCGGGTCTTTCCTTGCAGGCTCGTGGGAAAGAAATCCGGCGGCGGCAAGGCCGAACTGTTCCTGCTCGAAGAGACGGGGCTGAACCGCTGGAAGGCGCTGGTGCGCGGTGTCGAGCGGGGCAAGAGGATATCCGTGGCAGCGGGCATCGACGCCGAGGTGGCGGATACGGACGATGAGGGCGTCAGGACCGTGCTTTTTCATGGGGTAACCGATATCCGGACCACGCTCGGTGAGATCGGCAAGGTGCCGCTGCCCCCCTATATCAGGCGCGAAGCGGGCAATGACGACCGTGACCGGTACCAGACCGTCTACGCGGCGCGCGAAGGGGCCGTTGCTGCGCCGACAGCGGGGCTCCATTTCACCGATCGTCTCCTTGCGTCGCTCAGGAACAGGGGGATCGAGGGCGTCTTCGTGACGCTCCACGTGGGGCCGGGAACGTTCCGGCCGGTCAGGAGCGAGAACATCTCCGACCACCGCATGCACCCCGAGCGCTATGAAGTCCCCGCCGTGTCCTCCGATGCGATCAACCGGGCACGGTGCGAAGGCAGGCGCATCATCGCCGTGGGAACCACCACGGTGAGAACGCTCGAGACCGCGTCGAACGAGGACGGAACGGTCCGGTCGGGTGAAGGCGTTTCGAGCCTCTTCATCCTCCCGGGCTACCGGTTCCGCGCGGTCGACGGAATGATCACCAACTTTCATCTTCCCAAGTCGACCCTGCTCATGCTGGTCGCAGCTTTTGCGGGTCATGAGCAGGTGCTGTCAGCATACCGTGTTGCGGTCCGGGAACGATACCGGTTCTACAGCTACGGCGACGCGATGTTCATTCAGTGATCAACGCGGGGACAGCGTGACAGGAGACGAACTGTGTTCAAAGCGCGAGATCAGAAGGGCGGCGTGCTCTCCAAGATATTCATCATTCCGGCGGGCGTGGTCGTGCTCATCTCGGTCTTCCTCCTGGGCTATTTCATGGGCAGGGGACAGGACAGGCAGACCGCAGTTTCGGAAAAGCCCCCGGCACTTCCCGATGTGGTGTCCCAATACCTTCCGAAAAAAGAGGACTTCACTTTCTACAAGACGCTGACGGAGAAAGGCGAGAAGAGCGTTTCCGTCGATCTGAAACCGAACACCAGGAGCGAAGAACTGGCACCTGCGAAGAAGGATGACCTGCAGCCGCGTGAGGAAGAAAAGGCGGCGAAGAAGCCGAGCGCAGAAAATGCAACGCAGAAGCCCGTCCCAAAGGCCACGCAGCAGCCGAAACAGCCCCCGGTACAGACCGCGAAAAAGGACCTTCCTGCGGGGAAGATGTCCGCCTCCAGGGTCCGCTATACGATCCAGGTCGCGGCCTATCCCGACCGGGGGATGGCGGAGGAGGAGGTCCGCGGCATGAAGAGGCGGGGCTACGCGGCTTTTGTGGTTGCGTCGAGACTGACGGACAAGCGAACGTGGTACCGGGTCCGTGTCGGGAGCTTTGCAGACAGGCAGGCAGCTGAGAAGCTGGCGGGCGAGCTCAAGGCCAAGGAAGGAGTTGCGGGATTTATCACCACGGAGTAAGAGACGGAAAGGCATGACGATGCGGTCATGAAGGTGCGGTGTTGAGAAGTCCGGATGACGGCACAGATGTATGCTCTTCTTCCCGGCGTCCCATCCTCCCAACGCCGGATCCTAATGCACCGTCTGCTGGGTCACCTGCTGGACCGTGAGCGGCACGAGTGCGATCTGCTCCCCGTCGATCTGCATCTCCAGCCAGTAGGTCCCTGGTGTGGGAAAGGTTGTATTGAACCGAACCGAGATGTCCCGGTGACGCTGGGTCTCGTTGTAGAGGTTGAACCATGATTCCGATTCCGACAGGACCGTCTTGCGGTCCGGCGCAAGGAGCCGCACGCGGGATTGGAACTCGCCCCTCCCCCCGGTCCATTCGTTCACGATGGCGAAGCGCGGATGGACAACCGGGAACGTCTGGGCCGAGATTGTCTCGAAGAGCCCCATGAGGCTGAACTTGCCGCCGATCTCCTGCCGGACGTCGTCGCAGATGATGGTATGGACCAGTGACGGTCGTATCTTGCCCGCTCCCATTCCCGCACAGTAGCACAGATGCACCCGCCCGTCAACACCCGATGATCTTTCCGGATCTTCTCGACCGTCGCTGGAACATGGCGGCGGAAGCCAACCGTCAAGGTGCTTCCGCCTGGCGAGTCTCTTGCATACCGCGCCTGGCCGGGTCGGTCGGACCCGTGCGGGAGCGGACCATGAGGCCCTCGCCCTGCCTCTTTTTCAGAACATAAGCCATGCTGCGAGATAGAGCGTGTTGTTGTCCCTCGCATTGCGTCCTGATCCATCGTAGTTGGACGTCGCGCCGTTGAACTTGCCGTAGAGCGTGTACTGTAGTGCGATCTTCGTGTTGATCCATGGCAGATAGTCCAATTCGGCGACCCAGCCGCTGCTGTCCGGACTGCCGTTGGCGCTGCCGGTGACCGATGCAGGAGTGTACAACCCGGTATCGGACGTACCGGCAGTGGAGAAGTATCCGAGGGAACCGCCGACGGTCCGCTTATAATAGTAGATGCCGTTGATCTTGAAGGTTGTGAGCCTGTCCGTCGAGTTGGCAGTGAGCCCCAGCGGGAGGCTCGCATTCCAGTCCTGTTTCTCATTGATCCAGGTCGTATGCAGGGTAACGATGTGAGGATCGGTGATGTACTGGTACTGAGCATCGAAGGCATAATCCAGGAACTTGTCCGTGGGACCGCTGAGCGGCGCAGGAGGCGTGGCAGCCCCTCCGGGAAACACCTTGGCATACAGACCATAGGTGCCGATCTCGAGCGAATGAGCATTCCAGCTCTTTTCGACAGCCAGCCGCCAGTAGGGAGCTGTGCCGTCGATGATATTCGCATCAGAAGCTCCGTTCGCACCGGCGGTCGGGCTGGTCGGCGGCTGGTTCCCTCCGACCTGCGACGACCGGTAGAGCGTGACCTCGCCGTAGAGCATGTCGTTCCAGTACCCGTAGGCGCCCAGTCCCGCCACCATCTGCGCGAGCGTCCCGTCGATCCGGCTGGCTGCAGCAGGACCGGGAGCGGTGCTGGAGGCGATGAACGGAAACCCCCATGCCGGCGTGCTGTTCCAAGCAGGACTACAGGCGGGACCCAAAGGCGTGGGAGGTCGATCCCTGCGGAGCATACGCGTGTTGAGCGCGTGAGAAGGGGGTGTGTCTCTCGATATGATGCTCTTCGACAACGGCTTTTCCCTTGACAAACCAGCGCAATAACCGTAATCTTATCGGCATTCTATGACTCCCGCCGAACAACAAAAGGTCGTCGAAAGCCTCCATCCCCTGGAAAACAAGT
>JBAIYC010000216.1:0-2921 GCA_037916085.1 Nitrospirota bacterium
TGCGTCATCTCATCTCGCTTCCCGCGGGCCTCGCCGCCATGAACCACTGGAAGTTCTCGCTCTACACCCTCGCCGGCGCGGGCATCTGGGTCACCATCCTCACCTACATCGGCTACTTCATCGGAGCCGAGCGCGAACTCATCATGAAGTACTCCCATCAGGCTCTGATCGGCGTGGTGATCATGAGCGTCGTGATCATCTTCTTCTATATAAGGAACCATCGGAAAAAGAAGGCGGCGGCCAAGGCAGGGGCGTAGCCCTCGGTCGTGATTGCCTGGAGCAAAGGCGACGAAACAATCTTCTAGATGATTTTCCCTGCCGGTCATTGCGAGCGCAGGAAGCGCTTTCCTGGTTCTGAACTCGGAGTTGGGTGACCTCGTGAAAAAGCTGAAGTGCGACGGGGGCCTCTCGGCGGTGTGCTGTGGACCAACCTCTTAAATCGTCCTTCATCACTTCCTGGTCGAAATACTTCGGCAACGCTGAACTTCCGCTGGCTTTCTACTACACCGACAGGGAAGACGGCGTCGAGCGCGTTACAACGCCTTCGGCACACATGTGCATGATAGGCGTGCTGGCCCGGGCGAGAAAGGGGATGTCGCTTCGCTTCGACGCGGATTCCATCGGCTGCTCGGGCGGCAAGCGGTATTGCGGCTTCAAACAGGAGATCAGCCCCAGCTTTGAGTACTTCCTTTCCTGCGGCCTGCCGGGCAAGTTCGAGGGCGAGCGGTACAAGAAGACGCCCGAGATCGTCCGGGAGATGCTGAAGATCGCGCCGCGGTTCACAGCTCCCGCCAAATACATCGTCTTCAAGCGCTTCGATAAACTTGAGGACGGCGACGAACCGGCTGCGGTCATTTTTTTCGCCACTGCCGACGTCCTCTCCGGCCTCTTCACCCTCGCCAATTTCGACGAGATCGAGCCGAACGGCGTGTTTTGCCCCTTTGCCGCGGGCTGCGGCTCGATCGTGCAGTATCCCTTTCTCGAGAACAGCTCGGATCGGCCGCGGGCAGTGCTCGGGATGTTCGACATCTCTGCCAGGCCCTTTGTGCCGAAAGAGACGCTCACCTTTGCCGTTCCTATGAAGAAATTCCTGCGAATGGCGGGGAACATGAACGAGAGCTTCCTCATCACCCATTCCTGGGAGAAGGTGAAGAAGAGGATAGAGTAGGGTCGCGACCAGTCCCTACCCGTATCTACAATCGGACGCATGCCGGGCTCTTGCCCTCAGCGTCAACATTTGCTACCGTATCCGAACTGAACGAGATCTTCTATAGAATAGGGGAGGTAAGTATGTCCATACTCAGACTGCTGGTTGCCATTGTGTTCGTGCTATCCCTGGGAAGCATCGCGCTGTCGTCGGACCTTAAGGATCTGGGGTCGGAGCTAAGCAAAAAAGCTTCGGATACGACAATGGAGAAGTTCACGAAGCGGCTCAAAAAAGCGCAGAACGAGAAGGGACCGATCCGGTTCAAGAAGGGGAAGGCCGATGTCGACCCCGCCTGCGACAAGACCATGACCTACATCGCCAAGATCCTGAAGGAGTCCCCCGGCTTCCATGTCCAGGTGGACGGCCACACGGACAACGTGGGCAAACCGGAGACCAATATGAAGCTTTCGCAGACCCGCGCCGAGGCCGTGGTGAAGTACCTTGTCGAAAAGAAGGGTGTTGACGCCAAGCGGCTGTCCGCGAAAGGATGGGGCGATACGCAGCCTATCGCGGACAACAAGACCGATAAAGGACGGGCAAAGAACCGGCGAGTTGATTTCACGGTGACGAAAATGTAGAGGAACCGTCTTCTCACAACGTCAGAAGATGACCTTCAGCAATGTTCGACCCTCATCCTCTGTCGTTCGCCTATATCTTCGGGTTCTTCTTCTTATTGAGTGGGTGAATAGACACCTCTTTTCCAGGATAACGTGCGTGCTATTCTTTTTGCACATCCCTTTCGCGGCCTGAATGAAATTTCTGACCCGTCTAAGGCCACGTCCGCTCGCGCGCGAAAACTCGGCCTTCGGCCTCAGACAGTTCGCGTGCGCCCTGCGGGATGCGGCCTTAGGCCTTGCCGGGTGCCTTTCTTTGGGCCACCTTTCTTCGGGCAAGCAAGAAAGGTGACAAAAGTATAACTATGCTGCTATCTCACCCATTCAGTTTGGAGAAGACCCTATCTTCGAAAGGGGCAGACACTGCGAGGCGTGGGTCCCGCCGAGATCGAAGGGGCTTATCATGTTCACACTCTATCAGTCTTTGATGTTCTTCAGTATGGTTTTGGCCACGTCCGCCTCCGCACAGGGCCGGTTCCAGACCGACGTCATCAAGACGTCGTCCGGCGATATCACGATCACCTTCATCGGCCATGGCTCGCTGCTGTTCACGTTTCACGGCAAGGTCATCCACGCGGACCCTTACAGCAAACTCGCCGACTACGGCACGCTTCCGAAGGCGGACCTTATCCTGATCACCCATGAGCACCGCGACCATCTTGACGCCGCCAGCATCGGGAATATCCGGACGGAGAAGACAGAGATCATCCTGACGGAGATCGGGGCGAAACAGCTCGGCAGCGGCACGGTCATGAAGAACGGCGACAAGAAGACGGTCGAGGGCATCACGATCGAGGCTGTTCCTGCCTACAACATCCTCCATAAGCGGGACACAGGCGAGCCCTTCCATCCCAAGGGGAACGGCAACGGCTACGTCATTACCTTCGGCGACAAGCGTGTCTATGTGGCAGGGGACACGGAGAACGTTCCGGAGATGAGCACATTGAAAAATATCGATCTAGCGTTCCTGCCCATGAACCTTCCCTATACCATGACGCCCGAAATGGTCGCTGATGCCGCAAAGGCGTTTCATCCCAGGATGCTCTATCCTTACCACACCGGCGAGACCGACGTCACAAAGCTTCCCGCTCTCCTCAAGG
>JBAIYC010000217.1:0-4558 GCA_037916085.1 Nitrospirota bacterium
TTGTCTGGTCCGTCCTATTCAGCGACGATCATCGGGAGCAAGCATGATTTTTCCACAGGAAATACAACTGGTTCGACTCCTTTTGCCGGTGTTTTCTATACACTGAGCGGTGGATTTCCCCTGTATATAGATGAAGTCTGCGTTTTCTGCCATACGCCTCATGGCGCGTCGATGAACCCGGATACGTCGAGCTGGCTGTGGAACAGGGTGAGCTCCCCGCCGGCGACCTATAGCTATGCGATGTATACGAGCTCCACGCTATCGGCTGCGCCGAGCGCGCTGCCGACGGGGATCAGCCTGATGTGCATGAGCTGCCATGACGGAGTAACCTCCCTTGCCGTGAACTCGCTTTTGAACGCCCCTGGTCCTGGCAATCCCCAGGTGTACGTCGATACGAACATGATGCCCTCACCGGGAGCGATCGGCAACGCCTATGCCGGCGCGCCGCCGCTTGGCTGGGGCGCCAACCTGGGCAATGCGACGCCCTCGGGTGCGAGCAAGGTGATCAACCTGACCAACGACCACCCGATTTCGTTCGAATGGAACTACAGCAAGAGCGATCTGACCGGTGCGCCGACCAACCCGAACCTTCGGCTGTTCGGTGCAAGCGGAAAGCGGCTGGAATGCGCCACGTGCCACCGGGTCCATGACCCCAGCATTCCGCCGTTTTTGGCCATGAGCAATTCGCAGAGCGCCATGTGCTTGTCATGCCACATCAAGTAGGGCGAGTCGGCGGAAGACGGGAACGACCAGCGAGTGACGAGGTTCGGAGGTGTCTATGAAGACGTGGAAGATCATGCTCACAATGACGATGGCGGCTGTGGTCTGGGCCGGCGCAGCGGTTGCGGCCCCGGCGCGGTTGTCGTCGATCACCACAGCGGTCAAGACCCCTGTCCGCGTCGCCGTCGACACTCAGGGTAGCCTGTATGTGGCAGAAGCCTCGGAAGACCGGATCGTGAAGTATGACGCTTCGGGGAAGTACGTCGGAGCGATCTATGTGAGCGGGCCGCACAGCGTGGCCGTGGACACCTCGGGCAACATCTACGCCGGCTGCGTTATCTCGTCGAAGCAGGACGGCCTGAAGAACATCGTGTATATCTACGCCCCCGATTTCAGCAAGACCGGCAGCCTGGGCGTCGGAGCGGGAGAGTTCACCTTTCCCGTGGACATCACGATCGATGGGGGCGGCAGGATCTACGTTGTGGACAAGGACGTGCACACAGTGGGCGTCTATGATCCTTCGACCCGCGCCCGGGTGCTTACGATCGGCGGGTTCGGGAGCGGCAACGGCCAGTTGAGCAGGCCGACGAGCGTAACGGTGAACAACACGACGGGCGAGATCTTTGTGGCCGACTCTCCGCAGGTGATGACGACCAACGGCCTGACGAACGGCGCGCGGATATCCGTTTTCGACAAGAACGGCGTGTTCCTACGCTCCTTCGGCCAGTATGGTTCGGGCGTCGGCCAGATGACGTCGCCCGAGGCCATGGCCCTGGACCAGGCGGGCCAGCTCTATGTCGTGGACTCCTACCAGGGAGCGGCCCTTATCCTCAATCCTGCCGACGGCAGTTCAGCCGGCGCCGGGGCGCTCTATGACAACTCGAACCCGATGTACAACCCGTCGGGCATTTCCCTGAGCCGTAGCGGCCTGGCCTATATTTCCTCGAAGCAGGGCGCAGGCGCCGGCCTGGGGAGCACCGACCGGATCGACGTATACGGGCTCGACGGCTATGTGACCATGGACATAACACCGAAGGCGCTCGTTTTTTCGGCGCAGCAGTTCGGAGGCAATCCGCCGGCGCAGACGGTCGTCATCTCGAACACCGGGAGCGGGACCCTGAACTGGCAGGCGAGCACGGACTCGCCGTGGCTGACAGTCGGCCAGACGTCGGGGACCGTGGGTCCCACGAGCTCGGCCGGGCTTTCCGTGGCGGTCAATATCAGCGCCTTGAAGCTGGGGACGTACACGGGGACGGTGACGGTCAGCTCGGGGTTCGGTACGACACAGACCGTGACGGTGACCCTTTCGGTGGTACAGCCGCCGGTCTTGGGCGTAAGCAGCGGATGGCTGAACTTCTCGGTGAAGAAGGGCACGACCGCAACACCCCAGAACATCACCCTCTTGGTCAACTACCTGGCCGGCACAATGAACTGGTCGGCGACGAGCAGTGCCAGCTGGCTGGGAGTCAGCCCGTCGGCGGGAGCGCTGACCCAGGCCGTGCCGTCGGCCACCATGGCCGTTTCGGTGAACACCACGGGCATGGGCGTGGGCACCTATACCGGGCTCATCACGGTCGGGGCGCCGGGAGCGGTGGGCGACGGCAGCAAGATCACGGTGAACCTCACGGTCATGCCATCGAGCAAGATCGTGGTGACCACGAACCGCGCCGACGCGACATTCCTGGTGAGCGGACCGGCGACCTATGCGGGCAGCGGCGCAAGCTGGAGCATGGACGGCGCGCCTGCCGGGGACTACACCGTGACGTATGGCGCGGTCGCCGGCTACAAGAAGCCTGTTGCCCAGACAAAGACCCTGGCGGACGGCGGCGAAGCGGACTTCAGCGCGACCTACATCTCCTTTGCGGACCTTGCCGCCCGGAAGAACCTTGTCCTGGCCAAGGGCCCGACGGCGACGAACGATTCCCTCCTGAAGTTCTACAAAGGCAGCGGCGCTCCTGCCGCAGCGGACCTTCTGGCCCTGACGACGTATTACGGCGCCACTGTTGCCGTCGGCGATATTGACGGAGACGGCTCCGCGGAGCTCATTGTTGGCGCCGGCGACGGTCCGAACAACCCCGCCACGGTGCGCATCTACCGTGCCGACCGGAGCCTGCTCCTTGAGTTCACGCCCTTCGGCACGCTGCACGGGGTGCGGGTGGCGGCTGCCGACCTTGCGGGCGACGGAAAGGCCGAGGTCATCGTGTCGCCGGCCGGCGGTTCCGAGAACACCGGAGTCGTTGCCGTGTACGCCTATGACACGACAAGCGGGAAGATGGCGCCGACGGGCATCGAGCTCACGGCATCCACCAATCCCTACGGAGCGAACATCGCCGTTGCCGACCTCGACGGGAACGGCAAGCCCTATCTCCTGACGGCCCCGGGCTTCGGCAAAGGCAATCCTGCGACAGTCCGAGTATGGAAGGTGGACACCTCGCAGGGCGCCGGCAAGTGGACGGCGACCGAGGTGAGGGAGATCCCGCTTTCGGGCACCTACGGAGCGAGCGTTGCGGCGGGCGATGTTGACGGCGACGGCGTGGACGAGATCATCGTCGGGACGGGCGGCATGGCGAGCGGCGACGCGTCCCTCATAACCGTGATCAAGGCCGACGGCTCCCAGACGACCTTCAAGGCCTTCGAGCGCTACGGCGTCAACGTGGCCGTTTCCGACCTTGACGGCGACGGCAAGGCGGAGATCCTGGCCGCTGCTGGCCGGGGAACGAACGAAGAGGCCGCCACGGCTGGTGCCGGGAAGGGCAAGAGCTCCTCCAAGATGGACAAGCGGGGAGACGGCAAGGACGACCAGGCGCAGTTCGGCGGGTCTGACAGCGAATCGGGCACGGTGCGCGTCCTGAGCGGTTCGGGAGCGGTGAAGTACGTGCTTCGTCCCTTCGAGAACGCAAAAGAAGGCGTGAACATCGCCGTCGGCGATCTGGCGCTTTAGGCTCCGGAACGGCAGGGGCGGAAGTATAGCAGACGAGGCGGACCAAGTTAAAGAAGGAGCGGTGATTATGAAGAGGTCTACGAGAGGCATGCTTACGATCCTGATCGCACTCGCCGGGATGCTCCTGGTGAATCCGGACGCATACGCACTGGACCCGCCGCATAACTCCTACGACACCTCGAACGGGTTCTCGATGACCTGCTCCTCGTGCCATTGGGACTCGTCGACCTCGTCGACCCCTGCCTGGTTGACCGCCCCAACGACGACCTATACGCAGATGGACAACCTCTGCATGTCCTGTCATACCGCGGGAAAGCTTTCCGATACGAGCTATGCCGACATCGGGACCCACGCGAGCGTGAACACCTCGACGAGGTACGGAACGTGGTACATCGAATGCCGCACCTGCCACAATCCGCACTACCAGCAGCAGACGACGAACTACCCGACCGATCCCACGGTCAACGTTGTCTCCGGCACGGTCGCGGCCATCTCGACCGCTCCGGGCGCAGCACAGTCGAGCATTACGATCTCCGGCGCGGCGCCCTCGCCCAACGCGTACATCAATTACATGCTGATCCCGAATCTGGCCTATCCGCAGAGGATGTACCGGATTAGCGCGAACACCCTCACCACCATAACGGTGAGAGGCGCGCTGAACACGAACTATCTGAAGGTCGGCAACACCTTTGCTATCCGCTACGGGAAGTTCGTCAAGGACACCGTCACCACGCCGAACAGCGGCGCGAAGCAGGTGATGTTCTTCAATACCACCGGCCCGAACTCCTTCGGCACGAGCACCGTTGCGGCGACGGCGACCGCCGTCTGCCAGGTCTGCCATACGAAGACCCTGTCCTTCAACAGCGCTGGCACGGGCTCGGTCCAGGAAGGCCCCGG
>JBAIYC010000218.1:0-6501 GCA_037916085.1 Nitrospirota bacterium
GACCGCAAGAAGGCGGAAGCAGAGAAGGTGCGGTACCAGGCGGAGCGGGAGAAGATACTGAAGGACCTTCATGACGGCATCGGGGGGCTCACGACGAACATCAATCTGCTGGCGGAAATCGCGCAGACACGGGATGATATGGGTGATGTGCGGCGCTCGCTTGCAACGATCGCGGACCTTTCCCGCGAGAGCCTGTCGGAGATCAGGAATTTCCTGCAGAGCCTGGACGTCAAGGACCTTACCTGGCAGACCGTGGCGGCGGAGCTTCGGCATCTGGGCAGCGCTATCGTCGAGTCCCATGATATCCGCTTCTCCCTGACCACGTCGCTGCCGGAGCAGGCGGGCGGCCCCAGCAGCATGATGGCTATGAACTTGTACCGCATCTACAAAGAATCCCTCGCCAATATCGTGAAGCACTCCCATGCTTCGGCCGTCGAGGTGTCCCTGGGCCTGCAGACCTCCACGCTCATGCTCAGTGTGCACGACGACGGCGTAGGCGTCGGAGAGCAGCGCGGCAGCGGAAGGGGCCTGATCAATATGAGGACGCGGGCGGAGGAACTTGGCGGGAGACTCGCCATTACGACCGACAAGGGGACGACCGTGCTGCTCAGCATTCCGGTCTCTAAGCCGGCTACTGCCTGATACCCTAAAAATACCCCATCGGAAGGCTGGACTTCGCGAACCGGGATGTGTTAGATTTCAGATATGAAAGTCGCTATTGTCGAAGATGACATGCTGCTCCGAGAGAACCTGAAACTCCTGCTGAGCGGAGAGCAGGGATTTTCAGTCGTAGGTGCCTATGGAACTGCCGAGGACGCACTTTTCGGCCTCCGGAAGGAAAGACCGGAAATCCTTCTGACCGATATCGGTCTTCCGGGCATGTCGGGCATCGATCTTATCCGGTCGGTCAAGAGCCAGATGCGAGACCTCGAGATCATGGCCCACACGGTTTTTGACGACCGGGAAACGGTCTTTTCGGCCATCAAGGCCGGCGCGTCGGGTTACATCCTCAAGGGAAGCTCACCGCGCGACCTGATAGACGCGCTGAACACGCTTGCCAAGGGCGGTGCTCCCATGAGCCCCAAGATCGCGCGCAAGGTGATCCGGGAGTTCCAGGACGATGGGCTGGACGAACAGTACCTGTTGACCCCCCGGGAGCGGGACATCGTAAAAGAGATCGAGAACGGGCTGACCTATAAGGATATCGCCGCGAAATTCGGCATCAGTCCTCACACGGTCCATACGCACATCAAGAAGATCTACGAAAAGTTGCAGGCAAAGGACCGGCAAGAGGCGCTTGTTGTCGCCCGCAAGAAGGGGATCATCTGACCGACAGGTTTTGGCCCTCCGGCCCATGATCGATGAGCGTGCCGGTCTGACTCGCCCTTCCTCCCGTACCGACGCTGAACATCCTTTCCCCTCCAGCACAAGGATCTTTCCTCATCCCCTGAAAATACCCTGCTCGGGCGATTTCCATTTGACGCTTGCCGGGATATCCTATTCATATTCGACACTTCCCTTACTGCGCCATGAGAGCATCCATAATGGTCAATTCAGCAGTCGGACCGGTTTCCGGAGAGGTATCAGCTGTCCTTCGGGTACGCAACCTCCTCGAGCCGGGGGAGCGCATCCTGTGGGCCGGCCAGCCCCGTCCGTTCCGGATCGCTCGCACGAAAGCCGCTCACGCACTCTTCGCCACGGTCATTCTCATCATGCTGACCATGACGCCGGTTCGGGGTCTGCTCACGTCGTCGGTTCCTGCACCCGGGCCGGAACAGACCGTGTCTCGTATGCTCATCGTCTGTTCGGTCCTGCTCTTTGCCTGCTACGGTCTGCTGGTTCCCCTGGCAGTCTACCGGAGGGCTGGACAGACCTGGTATGTGGTTTCGGACCGTCGTATCCTCAGGTTGTATCGTGGACGCTTGGAGGCGAGCACGTGTCTGGAGGAAGTCGGGGCGGCGTACCTTCGCACGGTGGATGACGGCACAGGGGACATCCTGTTCTTCCCGATGTTTGCCCATGGCAATGACCACCCATCACAGCAGCTTCGGGGCATGTACGGGATTCCTGAGGCGGAAGAAGCGCAGCGAACCATCAATGAAGCCATGGATGTCCTCAAGAGGAACAAAGAGAGCAGCGTTCCCGATTATATCGAGCTCCTTCTCCGGGCCAAACGGCCGGAGGCCTATGGGAACCGCTCGGTTCATTAAGGCGCCGGTGACTGGGAAGACCAGGGATATTCTGCTATAAATCGGCGTCCTTCGGAAATCTGCTTGCCCGAGGATCGAGAGAGCATCGCAAAAAGGAGGCCTCCTTTCTGGAAGAAAGGAGGCCTTTATCGTGTCATGCACACCATCGGGAATGCAATCAGGAGCGGGGATTAGTACGCGCGCTGGCCGCTTCGTTCACGATGGCCATTCGGTGGTGCCCCGCGAAGTTCGAAGCACGCTTCATTGCACTTCCTGCCGTTCTGGAGTAATATCCCTGCATGGCGAAGTTCGCGATCCGTTCATCGTTCAAGCCGACGGGCGACCAGCCCCAGGCCATTGAAAAACTGGCGGACGGCATTCTGCGCGGTCTCGAACACCAGGTGCTGCTCGGCGTGACGGGCTCGGGCAAGACCTTTACGATAGCGAACGTGATCGAGGCGGTCCAGAAACCGACGCTGGTCATCGCACACAACAAGACGCTTGCGGCCCAGCTGTACAACGAGTTCAAGGAGCTTTTCCCGGAGAACTCCGTCGAATATTTCGTATCGTACTACGATTACTACCAACCCGAAGCGTATCTTCCGACCACGGACACCTATATCGAGAAAGACTCGTCGATCAACGAGCAGATCGACCGGATGCGCCATGCGGCGACGAACGCGCTCTTCGAGAGAAATGACGTGATCGTAGTGGCATCGGTGTCGTGCATCTACGGCCTCGGCTCTCCCGAGGCGTACCACGGCATGCTGCTGTTCCTCGAGAAGGGACAGCGCATCGATCGGAACGATGTGCTCCGGAAGCTCGTCGACATCCAGTATACCCGGAACGATATCGACTTTCATCGCGGCACATTCCGGGTCCGCGGGGACGTATGCGAGATCTTTCCCGCCTCCTACGAGAGCACGGCGGTCCGCGTCGAACTGTTCGGCGATGAGATCGACGCCATTTCGGAGTTCGATCCGCTCCTGGGAACGCCACTCCGGAAGCTCGACAAGATCGCGATCTATCCGAACAGCCATTACGTGATCCCCGATTCCCGCATGAAGGCCGCCATCGACGGCATTCACGACGAGCTCCGGGAGCGGATCCAGTATTTCCGCAGGGAGAACAAGCTCATCGAGGCCCAGCGCATCGAGCAGCGCACCCTCTTCGATCTGGAGATGATCCAGGAGATGGGCTACTGCCACGGGATCGAGAACTATTCGCGCCATCTGTCCGGCCGCCTGCCCGGCGAACCGCCTCCCACGCTGCTTGACTATTTCCGGAACGACTACCTGCTCGTCGTCGACGAATCCCATGCCACGGTGCCCCAGATCAGCGGCATGTATAACGGCGACCGGGCGAGGAAGCAGACCCTGGTCGATTACGGTTTCCGCCTTCCTTCGGCGCTGGACAACCGGCCGCTCAATTTCGAGGAGTTCAACGCGAGGGTGCGTCAGGCGGTCTATGTCTCCGCTACGCCCGCCGACTATGAGGTCGAGCGGTCCGGCAGCCGAATCGTCGAGCAGGTGATCCGGCCGACGGGACTCACGGACCCGAAGATCGCGGTCAGGCCGGTGAAGGGTCAGGTGGACGACCTTTTAAACGAGGTGCGCAAACGTGCGGAGGCGAAGGAACGTGTTCTGGTCACGACGCTCACGAAGCGCATGGCGGAGGACCTGACGGAACATTACAAAGAGCTCAACGTGAAGGTCGCATATCTGCACTCCGACATCGATACGTTGGAGCGTGTCGACATCATCCGCGACCTCCGGCTGAACAAGTACGATGTGCTCATCGGGATCAATCTTCTGCGGGAAGGCCTGGACATCCCCGAAGTGTCGCTCGTCGCCATCCTCGATGCCGACAAGGAGGGTTTTCTTCGGTCGACGCGGTCCCTCATCCAGACCATGGGGAGGGCGGCCCGGAACGTGAACGGCGAAGTGATCCTCTATGCCGACGTGATCACCGATTCGATGCGGAGGGCCATCACGGAGACCACCCGGCGAAGGAGGATGCAGGAGGAGTACAACCGGGAGCATGGCATCACACCCCAGACCGTGAAGAAGAACATCATGGCAACCCTGCGGACGGTCTATGAGCAGGACTACTTCACCGTGCCGATCGCGGCCGAGGAGACGGGCGAATACATTCAGACTGTGAACATTCCCCAGCTAATAGCCAGGCTCGAAAAAGAGATGCGCGCCGCTGCCAAGGAACTGGATTTCGAGACAGCGGCGGAGCTCCGGGACAAGATCAGGTCGCTGCGGCAGAAGGAGATGGCTGTCGGGGTCAAAGTGGAGTGAACCGGCAGTCATCGTCGCGGCATCCCCATGGCCAGAGGAGCGAAGTGCCCAATGGCGGATCTGCACTACCTCAATTATTCCCATCGATAGGTCAAGAATAGCCTCTCTCTTGTAGCCGTTCTATCCCCGCGAAAGCTGCGTAGCGATACCTTCGCAAATCATCCTGCTCAAGTGATGAGCTAATATGCTCAGTTCTGAGCGATATTGCATCATAAGAAAGTTCTACATCCATTTTTGCTGTCCCTTCACGTGTTTAGCAATAACAAAGAGTTGCATTATGTTTTAAATTGGCATTTTATATGCATAGACCATCAAAGAGGATACACCGGATACACTTTCACCACACGAGACACATCCTAGATCAGGAAGAACCGAATTCGCAAAGGAATACCGAGAATGCAAACCCTAGATCTCAGCGAACGGTGTCGATCACAAAATGCCTTAGAGCTTTTCCTTCCTATCCATTCCCCGCCGAAAATCGCCAGGCAAACATTTTCCCAAGATCGACCAGATATTTTCCAAATCAGAACAAAGGAGGCAACAGGTTATGAAGGCTCTGTCATGGAGAAGAATCTTCTTGTTGTTCTTGCTCTGCGGCATGGTCATCAGTGCTGGCGCTCTGATGACCGGTTGCGGCAAGGACGGCCAGAACGGGGCAGCCGGGGCCAACGGTCAAGATGCAACGTTCGGCAGTTCGACGTGTACGGCATGCCATCACCTGGATAACAGCGCGATGGCCGAAGGTCTGATCCAGCCCGCCTATGGGGCCGGGTTGTCCGCTTCAGCGCCGACGGCCACGGCAGGTACCGCGGTCTCTATCAAGGCCAAGTCGTCCTTTATACCGACCGGCAGCACCACAACGGTGAATGCGACCGGCTATTACTGGCAGCAGTCGGGCGGTCTTACCGGGACTTTTACGGGAGCCGTGACCGGCGCAACAGTGACCTTCACGATTGCGAGCCCTCCTGACTATCTCGGCACGCTGCTGGCCTCGACGGTCTATCCCGACCGTACCATGGTCATCCCGGTGAATTCGTATATGATCGAAAAGGCCTCGAATGCTGAGCTGCTCGTCTATATATTCGGCGACGACGGCAAGATCTATTTCGACATCGTTCTGCTGAAGGAGCCGGGCGCCGCTAACGCGCTGAAGAACCTCGCTCCCCGGGAAACGACGGGACTTGCCAATGTTCCGCTCAACGGGCCGGTCCTTCTGAACGCGCAGGGTTCGGACACGTTGTCGCTGACGACCAACCCGAGCACGACTGCAACGCTCTCAAATCCGGCGTCGAAAATATATAGTTTCACGCCTGATGTCGTTGGTAACTATGTTGTCACCGACAATACCAATTCGTCGAGGAACATAACGATCTATGCCGGGACGTGGCGCGGCGCCATCGTGGGTACTGACGCGAACAACGTCCCGACTCCCGACGGCAGCTGCATGGTCGCGGGTTGCCATGATAATGTGGTGGCCCAGGACAACTTCACGCCCTGGAAGACCTCCGGCCATGCCGGGATATTCTCCCAGAACCTGAACGCAGGCGGCCATTACGGTTCAAGCTGCCTCCCCTGCCATACCGTCGGCTTCAAGACCGGAGCGGGCAACAACGGCTTCGACCTGCAGCCGAACTATGCGTCGTTCATCGCCGACAAGAGCTATTTCAGCTCATCAACGGACAATACTCGCTATCAGCGCATGTGGGCCAGCGCCGGCACCACGACCGACTATTCGGCTTTGGCGAAGGAGACCAACATCCAGTGCGAGAACTGCCATGGGCCGCAGCAGCAGGGCGTTGGAACGGACAGCTCCGCGCATATGAATGTGGCGGGTGCTCCGCGGGTGAGCGTCGCCGCCGAGGTCTGCGGTTCCTGTCACGGCGAGCCCACGCGCCACGGCCGCTTCCAGCAGTGGCAGGAGAGCCCCGGCGGTCATGCGAACTATTCCCTTGCTGCCCGGGGTACGAGCAACGGCTGCCCGTGCCATGCGGGACAGGGTGCCCTCG
>JBAIYC010000219.1:0-2769 GCA_037916085.1 Nitrospirota bacterium
TAGACCACGTCCTTCATCACCGGCCCGAGCATCGTTCGGACCATGCCGCCGAGGCTCCCGGCCTTGATCAGGGCGATACAGCACACTTCCCCGTCCTTCTTCCAGCTTGTGACTGCAAGCTTCTCGCCCGCTTTGATGCCGAACTTTTCCCGCAGTTCTTTCGGCAGCACCATCTGGCCCCGTTCATCTATCGTCACAATAGCCTCGACAATGCAACAGCCGAGGTCAGTGCCCGCCGCCGGCTCGGCGCCGTTCCTACCCTTCTTCTTCTGCATCCCCGCCTCCCCGTAATATCTGACGTATCAGCATATACTGATACCGCCATTCTATCAGAATTGCGGACACTGTCAAGCATTTCTCCAGGAGAAAAGGCCGGCTCTCGGCTGCGGCATTAGCGGGAAAACAGGATTCAAGCGGCGCGATCCATGCCCTGTCACTGCTCGGCGAAGCGCCGGAAGAACCACTGCTTGATCCCTTCGACGGCAGCGAGGTAGACCACCACCATGCCGGCAAGGATCAGGTAGAACAGCGGCGGCGGCGGAACGAAACCGAAGGTGCTGCCCAGGGGCGTCAAGGGGAAGACGACAGCGAGCGACACGACGGCAAGGGAAAAGATCGCCAGGAGCGGATGGGGACGGCTCCGGAGGGGACTCCGGCGGGTACGGATGATGAAGATCACAAGCACCTGGGTCGCCATGGACTCGATGAACCAGCCAGTGTGGAAGAGCTCCTCGCCGGCATGGAAGACCGAGAGCATGACGTAGAACGTGAGAAAGTCGAAGAGGGAACTGACCGGCCCCACGGCCAGCATGAAGTTTCGGATGAACCGCATGTTCCAGTGCCGGGGGCGTGCAATGGCCTCCTCGTCAACCCGGTCGAGCGGTATGGGGATCTCGGAGACATCGTAGAGGAGGTTGTTCAGCAGGATCTGGACGGGCAGCATGGGCAGGAAGGGAATGACGAGGGTCGCCCCCGCCATGCTGAACATGTTGCCGAAGTTGGAGCTCGTGCCCATCATGATGTACTTCATGATGTTACCGAAGGTGCGCCGGCCTTCCATGACGCCGTCGGAGAGCACGTTCAGGTCCCGCTCCAGAAGGATCATCTCGGCCGCACTTTTTGCAACATCCACGGCACTGTCCACGGAGATCCCGATGTCGGCCGAGTGGAGGGAGGGCGCGTCGTTGATGCCGTCGCCCAGGTAGCCGACCGCGCGGCCGCGCCGCTTCAGGGCCAGGATGACGCGGTTCTTCTGTGTCGGGCTGACGCGGCAGAAGAGGTTCGCGTCCTCGACCCGGGCCTGCAGGGCCTGGTCGTCCATGGCCTGGATCTCCGCTCCCGTCAGCACGCCGGTGACCGTGAGGCCCACTTCGCCGCAGATGTGCCGCGTCACGGTCTCCTGATCGCCCGTTACGACCTTTACCTCCACCCCGGCCCCTGCAAGCCGGGCCAGCGCATCACGGGCGCTTTCCTTCGGCGGGTCCAGGAACGCCGCGAACCCGGCAAAGACCAGTTCCGTCTCGTCATCCACTACGGCGTGGGGATGATCGAGCCCGACCTGTTTCCACGCGATCCCCAACACCCGGAAGCCGCCGCGCCCCAGTTCATCAGCGAGCGCCCGGACCCGCACGAGAACGGCGTCGTCCAGCGGCTGCCGGTCCTCCCCGTAGGTAATCGAGAGCCGGAGGACCTCCTCGGGCGCGCCCTTGACCGTGAGCAGCCGGTAGCGGCCGTTGTCCACGAGCACCGAGACCCGGCGCCGCTCGAAATCGAAGGGGACCTCGTCGATCTTGCGCCACGCCGCCGTGTCGATCTCCCTGTGCTCCAGGATGGCGTCGTCCAAGGGGCTCCTGAGCCCCGTCTCGAAGAAGCTGTTGAGGTATGCCAGCTCCAGGACCCTGCTGCTGTCCCTGCCGAGGGCGTCCACGTGGCGCTCCAACCGGATGCGGGCCTCGGTGAGGGTGCCCGTCTTGTCCGTGCAGAGCACGTCCATGCTCCCCAGGTTGTGGATGGACTCGAGCCGCTTCACGATCACTTTCTTCTTTGCCATGCGCAGGGCACCCCGCGCCAGAGTCACGGAGACGATCATGGGAAGGAGTTCTGGCGTGAGCCCCACGGCCAGCGCCACGGCAAAAAGGAACGATTCGAGCCAGGGACGGTGCAGGAAGGCGTTGACGAGCAGCACGAAGAGCACCAGGAGGACCGTAAGCCGCATGATGAGCATTCCGAACCGCTGGGTGCCCTGCTCGAACGACGTAGGCGGTGCCTTCGTGACCAGCGTATCGGCGATCTCTCCCAGGGACGTCCCGGGACCCGTGCGGCAGACGAGCACCGTGGCCGAACCGCTCACCACAGAGGTGCCCATGAAAACGGCATTGACTGCGTCCGCCATGCCCTGGCCCGCCTCCGGGAGCTCGCGGGGTATCTTCTCCACGGGATAGGGCTCGCCGGTCAGGAGCGACTGGTTCACGAAGAAGTCCCTCGCCTGAAGCACCCTGCCGTCGCCCGGCACAAGGTCGCCCGCGGAAAGGACGACAATGTCGCCGGGGACAAGTTCGGAGGCGAGGACTTCGCTATTCCTGCCGTCGCGCAGCGCCTGCACGCGGACAGCGACCGATTCGCGCAGGGCCTCCGCCGCCTTGCCCGCCCGGTGCTCCTGGACGAAGTCCAGGGTCACGCTCATGATCACGATGGAGCCGATGATCAGGAAGCTGGCCACGTCTCCCGTGAAGGCAGATACGGTGCTGGCGCCAAGAAGGATGAGGACCA
>JBAIYC010000220.1:0-11456 GCA_037916085.1 Nitrospirota bacterium
CTCGCCGAACTGGACATTCTCCATCACCTCGGCTGGAAGGGCAGTATCTTCATCGTCGACGACAACTTTATCGGCAACAAGGGCAAGCTCAAAAGAGAGGTTCTGCCGGCGATCATCGACTGGATGGAGCGGAAGAAGCGCCCCTTCAAGCTCTATACCGAGGTGTCCATCAACCTCGCCGATGACGCGGAGCTGATGGAGCTGATGGTCCGCGCTGGCTTCGACCAGGTCTTTGTGGGCATCGAGTCGCCGAACGAGGAGAGCCTCGCCGAATGCAGCAAGTTCCAGAACCGGAACCGCGACCTGATCGCCAATGTCCGGAAGATCCAGCATGCAGGACTCGAGGTCCAGGCGGGCTTCATCGTGGGGTTCGACAAGGACCCGGACTCGATCTTCGAGCGCCTCACCGCCTTCATCCAGGAGAGCGGCATCGTGACCGCCATGGTGGGGCTCCTGAACGCGCCGAAGGGCACGAAGCTCCACCGCCGCCTGGAGCAGGAGGGGAGGATCGTGAGGACCGTTACGGGCGACAACACCGACTTCACGATCAACTTCGTCCCCAAAATGAGCACCGAGACGCTCGTCAACGGCTACCGGTCGATCCTGCGGACGATCTACTCGCCGAAGCATTACTACGCCCGCGTAAAGAAGTTCCTGAAGGAATACCGGCCCGCCCCGACGCAAAGTTTCCGAATCAGCTACAGCCACTTGCGGGCCGCGCTGCTGTCCGTCGTGCGCCTCGGCGTCATCGGCAGAGAACGGGTCCACTACTGGAAGCTCTTCTTCTGGTCGCTGTTCCGCAGACCGCGGCTCTTTCCGCAGGCCATTACCTTCTCGATCTACGGCTATCACTTCCGCAAGGTCTTCCGGCGGCACGAGAAGCGGCTGCGGACCGAATGGTCATCATAGTTTCCGGCGAGACGAGCTGTTTGCATTGATAGGTCCCGGCTCCTCTACGGAGCCGGGTTCGGTCCCCCCATGCCGGATATCCGGTACCCGTCTTTCTAGCATGCTTCGCCCCTCCTCTTTGGCCTCATTCCCCGCGCCGAAGCACCGCTTCCATCCCTGCGGCCTCTAACAGGCTATTGAAAACATGCCTCACGTTCTGTCATCGCGAGGAGCATCAGCGACGAAGCAATCTCGTAGCTGCTTGAAATTCTTAACTACGAGTTTGCTTCGCTTCGCTCGCAAAGACCCTAAAAAACGATTTTCAACACCTCAGGTTCGCAGCGCTGCGCCAGAAACGTTCATCGTCGCCATCGGGGAGGCTCGAACGTCCTGCCTGACTTACGAGGAATGCATTGCGGAAGGTAAAAAGGTCGCTCAAGGCCGGGCATTCCTGAAGGAAGGGAAAGGGATTTCGGAGAGCAGCTATTTCCCGGGGAGCGACCGCACGAACTGCTCGGCGATGCGGCCGTTCCTGCCGCCAGCCTCAAGTGCCCACCGGACAGCCTCGCTGTGGAGCCTTTCTCGGTCCATCCTGACCCCCGCTTTCTTCGCGTAGAGATCGACGATGGCAAGATAGGTGTCCTGGTCAAAGTGGTAGAAGCCCAGGCGCAAGCCGAAACGGTCGGCAAGCGAGACCTTCTCCTCCAGCGTGTCGGACGGACGGATGACGTCGCCGTCGCTGTCCGAGAAGCGTGTCGGGATAAGGTGCTTGCGGTTCGACGTGGCGTAAAAGAGGAGGTTGTCCGGGATCTGCTCCAGCCCGCCGTCCATGATGGTCTTCATCTCCTTGTAGTCCGTCTGGCCCTCCTCGAATGACAGGTCGTCGATGAAGATGATGAACCGGAGGTTGGAGTGCACGGCAACGATTCCGTAGAGGTCCTGGACCGTCAGGATGTCGTGCTTCAGCACCTGGACCATGCGAAGTCCTGTCCCGCCGAAGGCCATGAGGAGCGACTTGACGAGCGATGATTTCCCCGTGCCGCGCTCGCCCCAGAGCAAGGCATTGTTCGCCCTGCCGCCGGCAACGAACCGCGTCGTGTTCTCCAGAAGCTCCTTCTTGTGGCCGTCGATGCCCACCAGGTCGGCAGCGTCGAGACGAACCGGCCGTTCAACGGGCTGGAGTGCCTTTCGCTTTCCGTCCCACAGGAAGGCCTGATTGCCTGCGATGTCGGCCTCCTGTCCTCCCGGTCCGACGTACTGGTCCAGCAGCCGATTCAGCTTGCCGAAAGCGCTCAGGACGATGTCGTTCTCGCAAAGGTCCATGGGTACCGCTCAGCCTCTCTTTTCTCCGTTGATCGAGGTAAGCCTGCCCGCGACGTCGAACTCCGCGATCAGGCGCTCCCCGCTCAGCAAGTCAGCACTGACCGCATCCTTCGTTTCCGCTGCTGCGATGCCGCTCGCCCGAAAATAGGCGAGGAGGGCTCTCTTGTGGTTAAAATCATACCGCTCGATCAGATCATCCAGGCTCCGCACGAGCTCTCTCCGCTCGAAGGGCGCCTGCTGCGCGATCTCGCGGCCGTAGAGCAGGAGGAACACCGCTCCGCCCTCGTAATGGTCCCGGTAGAAGCAGCCCGCCTCGCAGACCTCCGTGGCGATGAGCGACAGGATCGTCCCGTCGGCCTGGTCCAGGTCGAGCGAGGGCCGCGTGTACTCCTGCAAGCCCTTCGTTTCAAGCCAAACTTTCATCGCCAGCGATGCCTTCGTGAGCTTTGCCGGCATCTCGGACTGCTCGTCCGCCCATGCCCAGAGCCACGAGAGCGTGTTCTCCGATTCCGTCCCGAGGACCTGGAAGGCAAAGGCATGGCTATCGGTGAACCGGGCGATGCCAGCGTCAAGGTCCAGTTCCAGCGAATGTTCTCCCACCAGACGCAGGAACTTCTCCTGTTTCTCCCGGGAGGAAAGGGCGTAGCGTTCGAATTGTTCGATCAGGGAAGACATTGGTCGTTCAGGGATCCTTCTGAACTATAGCCGGAGGCTGGTGGTTTTGCAATTGCTATTTGGTGCGCTCTGGGGAGAGGGGGAAGGGAACGCAAAGACCTTTACTGCGCTGGGGCGACTTCGACGCGGTTGCGTCCGTTCTTCTTCGCTTCATACAGGGCCATATCTGCCGCATTGATGAGCTTGTCCTGCGTATCGATGGAGGGAAATGTCCCCGCAACGCCGACACAGGTCGTAAGCCGCCGTCCCTCGAGGCCCTCGAACATATATGCCTCGAACGAGGAACGGATGCGTTCGGCAATGCGCAGGGCGTTTTCCGTCGTCGTGTTCGGGCTCAGGACAACGAACTCCTCGCCGCCCCAGCGGGCAGCCGTATCGACCTCGCGGACAGACTTTCGGATGATCTGGGCTGCCTGCTTGAGTACGACGTCGCCGGTCTGATGGCCGAAGGTATCATTCACATCCTTGAAGCGGTCGAGGTCGATGAACATGAGGCTCAGCTGGTGCCGATAGCGAACTGCACGCTTCAACTCGTTGGCAAGGACGGCCTCGAACCGCCGCCGGTTGAAGAGGCCCGTGAGCGGGTCCGTGATGGCGAGGCTCTCGACCCGCGTGAGCTTGTCCTCAAGCTGACGGTTCTTCGCTTTCAGCTCGTCCTGCTGTTCCTTGGCGCGGAGACGCGCGGTGATGCGCGCGTTCAGTTCCGTCTCATTGAACGGTTTAGGAAGATAATCATCGGCACCCGCTTCCAGTCCCGACACACGGTCCGACATCTCCGCTTTTGCGGTCAGCATGATAACCGGGATATCCCGGCATTTCTGGTCGAGCTTGAGCCACCGGCAGACTTCGCTTCCGTCTATGTCCGGGAGGACACGGTCAAGAAGGATCAGGTCGACGGTGCCCGTCTTGGCCGCTTTGAACGCAGCCATGCCGTTCTCAACGGCAATGACGTCATAGCCGTTCTGAGAGAGGTAATCCTGAATGATCTTGGACTGAGTCCTGTTGTCCTCAACGACGAGGATCTTTGGTTTCGTCATAGGTGTGCATCTTATCCCTGAGTCGGGGAATTATGCCATACTCCATGGGAAAATACAACCTTTCTTGTATCTCTGCACCGTGACGCTGCCCGCCTGATCAGCCGTAGGCGTGCCCGGAAATGGTCCAGTGCAGGAACTGATGGATCTCGTCTGCGGCAGACTTGGCAAGGGCACGCACGCCTGCATCGGCATCCCGAAGGCCTGCCTCGATGAGGGGACGAACGGTTTCTACTTCCAGCGAGCGGAAGCGGCGTGCCAGGTGCCCCAAAGAGACCAGGGCATTCCCCCTGACCGATGCGTTCTCATGTGATGCCAGTTCGATGCACACCGACATGGCCGGGCCGAGAGCGGGGGAGAGCAGTGCGACCGTGATCGGTACAAGAGGAAGTTCGTCGGGATCGTTCCGGTCGATCGCCGCCCGGATATCTTCGGCCGTGAAGGAAGAGAGGTCCTGGAACGGAGTCATGGTCGTGCAATCATAGCTCACCCGTCGTCTTCACGTCAAGCTGCCGCCGGTGCCGTCTCCCCTGGGCAGCTTGTGGTGGAAATCCGGGCCAGAAGCCACTATAATCAGTCAGGGCAGCACGATATCATGACCCGGAGGGCGGCGATGAAGGTATTGGAGGCCATAATGATGCGGAGGAGCGTACGGGAGTTCACCGGCCAGGAAGTCCCGGAGTCCGCCGTGGACGCGCTCATTGATGCGCTCCTCTGGGCGCCCAGCGCCGGCAACCTGCAGAGCAGGAAGTTCTTCTTCGTTTCGAGAAAGGATGTGAAGGAGGCGCTCGCCCGTGCCGCCCTCGGCCAGCGCTTCATTGCAGCCGCACCACTCGCCGTGGTTGCCTGCCTGGACCGGCGCATCTCGGTGCGGTACGGCGACCGGGGCGTCAATCTCTACGCCATTCAGGATGCGGCCGCAAGCATCGAGAACATGATGCTTGTTGCGCGGGATTTGGGACTGGGGAGCTGCTGGATAGGCGCGTTCAACGAGTTCGACGTGGCGGATGTCCTGGAGCTTCCCGGACATCTCCGTCCGGTCGCCATCGTCCCGGTGGGATATCCGGCGGCCACCCCCCTGGGCGCGCCCAGGCGGGTGCCCAGCGACGAGGCAGTGACGTTCGTCCGATGATCGATCAGCGGACCTGGTAGACCGGATAGAGCGCGAAGCTTGCAAGCGGCATCTTCTCGTTGGCGCCCGACATAGTGAGTCCCACCACGTTGAACCGTGCTCTCCTGTCCAGCTGCCGGCAAGGCATACCTCCCGCCGCTCAGCTGAGCGATACCGCGCCCGCCCCGAATAGCGCCTCGATCTCGGCGACCAGCCCGTCGCTCGGGGCGACCCGTATCTCCCGGCCGACCGATATCAGCGATTCGCCGCTTGCCGGGTTCCGGATCCGCAAATAGACGGGGACCTCCCCCCCGTGGCGCAACAGGATGTCCTTCACCCGTACCAGGTCCTCGCGGGTCAGCCCCGTCGCGTTCAGAAGGATGTCCACCCGCGTCGTGCCCCGCTTCTTCACGTCCGTCAGGAGACTGATGGCAAGCGCCTTAATCTTGTTTCCCTGGTCGCTTTTGTCGAGCGCGCCACGGACGATCAGCGGCGCGTCGGTCGCGAGCTGCAGCTGCGACGTCCGATAGAGGTCCGGGAAGACGATGACCTCAACTGCACCTGAAAGGTCCTCGAGGTTCATGATCGCCATCTTCTCGTTCTTCTTGGTGAGCTTCTGTTTCAGTCCTGCGATAATGCCGCAGACGATCACTTCCTTCCCGTCGGCGAACTGGTCCAGGGTCTCGGTCGTGGAGGTAACGTAGCGTTTTATGTCCGCCTCGTAGGCTGCAAGGGGATGACCGGAGATGTAGAACCCCACGCTCTCCTTCTCGAAAGCAAGCAGCTGGCTTTCCTTCCACTCGGGAACGTTCGGCAGTGCAGGGTCCTTTGCATCTCCCAGGGAGTCGAAGATGCTGAACTGGCCCACGGCCTCCTGCTCCTGGTGTCTCGCCGCCTGGTCCATCATCAGATCGATGGCGTCCATCATCTGCGCCCGCTTCGCACCGCTGAAATCGAAGGAACCGCACTTGATGAGCGCCTCGATGACCCGCCGGTTCACCCGGCGCTGGTCCACCTTGCGACAGAAGTCGGCGAGGGACATGAAGGAGCCCTTCGCCTCCCGCGCCTCGATGATCGCCTCGATGGCGGAATACCCCACGTTCTTGACCGCCGCCAGACCGAAACGTACGGAGCCGATGGTGCTGCCTGGCTCGACGGTGTCCCGCTCGTGGGCATCGACGACGGTGAAGTCCCACCGGCTTTCGTTCACGTCCGGCGGAAGGATCTCGATGCCCATCTGTCGCGCCTCGTAGATGTACTTGACGACCTTGTCGGTGTTCTCAACCTCGCTCGTGAGGAGGGCTGCCATGTATTCGACAGGGAAGTGCGCCTTGAGATAGGCCGTCTGATAGGTGACGAGCGCGTAGGCGGCGCTGTGAGACTTGTTGAACCCGTACTCGGCGAACTGGGCCATGAGGTCGAAGATCGCCTCTGCCTTCTTGGGGTCTACCTTCTGTTTTTTTGCGCCCTCGAGGAAAGGCACCTTTTCCTTCTTCATGACCTCGGGGTCTTTCTTGCCCATGGCCCGGCGCAGCAGGTCCGCGCCGCCCAGGGAATAGCCGGCAAGCGTCCGGGCGATCTGCATCACCTGCTCCTGGTAGACGATGACCCCGTAGGTGTCCTTCAGGATCGGCTCAAGCTCGGGAAGATCATAGACGATCTTCGTCAGGCCTTTCTTGCGTTTGATGAAGTCGTCAACCATGCCGCTGTTCAGCGGCCCCGGCCGGTAGAGCGCGAGAATCGCGATCAGGTCCTCGAAGGTCTGGGGCTTCATCTTGATCAGGATGTCACGCATGCCCGCCGACTCGACCTGGAAGATGCCCGCATTGTCGCCGCGGCCGAGAAGCTCGTACACCTTCGGGTCGTCGAGCCGCAGGCGTCCGACCGAGAAGGCGTCGGCATGCTCCAGCGGCGCCTTCTGGAGCCGCTGGTTGATCAGGTCCTCGGCCTTCCGAATCACCGTGAGGTTCCGGAGCCCCAAGAAGTCGAACTTGACGAGGCCGATCTTCTCCACGGCCTTCATATCGTACTGTGTCGTCACCTCGTCCTTGGGCGTTTTGAAAAGGGGGACATACTCGTTGAGCGGCTCCTGGGAGATCACGACTCCGGCCGCATGCTTGGAGGCGTGGCGCACCTGGCCTTCGAGACCGAGGGCGATCTCCATGAGCTCCGCCATGCGGGGCTCCTTCTTGGCCAGTTCCTTCAGCTTCGGCTCCTGCTCCATGGCTTCTTTGAGCGAAATGTTCAGCTTGTTCGGCACCAGCTTGGCAACCTTGTCCACCTCGGCGTAGGGAATATCGAGCACGCGGCCCACGTCCCGGATCACTCCTTTGGCCATCATGGTGCCGTAGGTGATGATCTGGGTCACATGGTCCTGGCCGTACTTCTGCGTGACGTACTTGATCACCTCGTCACGGCGGTCCTGGCAGAAGTCCACGTCGATGTCCGGCATGCTGATGCGCTCGGGGTTCAGGAAGCGCTCAAAGAGAAGATTGTAGGGGATCGGGTCGAGGTCGGTGATCCGCAGGCTGTAGGCCACGAGGCTGCCTGCCGCTGAGCCGCGGCCCGGACCGACGGGAATGCCGTGGTCCTTGGCGTAGCGAATGAAGTCCCAGACGATGAGAAAATATCCCGAGAAACCCATCTTCTCGATCATCTGGATCTCGGATTCGAGCCGTTTTCGGTAGGCGTCGCGGTCAATGCTTCCTGTGCCGCGCACCGCCTCGATCTCGGTGAAACGCTCTTCGAGCCCTTCTCTGGCAAGCCCTGCCATATAGGACTCGAGCGTTGAACCGTCGGGGACCGGGAAGCGGGGGAGGTGGTACTTGCCGAGCTCGAGCTCGAGATTGCATCGTTCGGCAATCGCCACCGTATTGGCGACCGCCTCGGGGATGTAGGAGAAGGCCTTCTTCATCTCCTCCGGCGTCTTCATATAGAAAGTCTCGGAGGAGAAACGCATGCGGTTCGTGTCCTTGACGGTCTTGCCGGTCTGGATGCAGAGCAGTGCGTCGTGGGCCTTGTGGTCCTCCATGTCGAGGTAATGGCAGTCATTGGTGGCGACCACCGGGATGCCCGTATCCTTGGAGAGGCGGATAAGCTCGCGGTTCACCTGCTCCTGTTCCGGGATGCCGTTGTCCTGCAGCTCGAGATAGAAATTCTCTCTGCCGAGGATGGCTTGGAAGTCCTGAGCCGTCCGCTTCGCGTCATCATAGCGGTTCTGGAGCAGGAGCGACGGGACCTCTCCACCGAGGCAGGCGGAGAGACCGATCAGTCCCTCGCTGTGCTGACGCAGGAGCTCCTTGTCGATGCGCGGCTTGTAATAGAAGCCTTCCAGGTAGGCCGCGCTGACGAGCTTCAGCAGGTTCTTGTACCCCTGCCGGTTCCGGGCGAGCAGGATGAGATGATAGAACTCCTCGTCGTTCCGGCCGGCGGGCAGGGACTTCTCGAAGCGGGAACCCGGCGCTACGTAGATCTCGCAGCCCACGATGGGTTTGACGCCTGCCTTGAGGGCCTTCTGGTAGAAATCGATGGCCGAGAAAAGGTTCCCGTGGTCGGTCACCGCTACGGCGGGCATCTTGAGCTCCGCGGCCTTCCTGACCAGGTTGTCAACGCTGATGGCGCCGTCGAGCAGGCTGTATTCGGTATGCAGGTGAAGATGAACGAAATCCGCGTGGGGCATAGGCGATCATTCTACCACAGAGACGGGGAGGAGCGAAGAAAATCGAAAGAAGCGGGGAAAATGGAGGCGGCGATCGGATTTGAACCGATGAATGAAGGTTTTGCAGACCTCTGCCTTAGCCACTTGGCTACGCCGCCGGTCAAGAAACAAAAAAAGTTAAACGTTAAAAGTCTGTTTCGGGTTCCGGAACTTTTAACCTTTAACTTCTTCGCGAAAACTATGGAGCGGGTGGCGGGATTCGAACCCGTGACCCCGACCTTGGCAAGGTCGTGCTCTACCAGCTGAGCTACACCCGCATTTTTGAACAGGGCAAATAATAACAAAACGCGGCGAGTCTTGTCAACAGAAAAGAGAAAGGGATGGCAGGGTCGGAGCGGCATCCCGCGCGGCACGCGACCAAAGCGCACTCCGCCGCATGCTCTTGACTCACCCTGGATGCTATGGTAACTTGTACCTATATCGTAGAGTACAATAAGGAGGAAGTAAACGCGGTATGAATACGCTCAAAACAGTGGTCCTGTTGACCTTTATGACCGTGCTGCTGGTCTTCGTCGGGGCAGCCATTGGAGGCAGATCGGGCATGATCGTGGCATTTGCCATGGCCCTGGTCATGAACTTCGTGTCCTATTGGTTCAGTGACAAGATCGTCCTGTCCATGTACGGCGCGCAGCCGGTCACAGAAGCGCAGGCCCCCGAACTCCATGCCATGGTCAGGCGGCTGAGCCAGAAGGCCGGACTGCCTATGCCAAAGGTCTACATCATCCCCGGAGAGACGCCCAATGCCTTTGCCACGGGGCGGAACCCCGAACACGGCGTCGTGGCAGTAACAGAAGGCATCATGCGGCTTCTGGACCGCGAGGAACTGGAAGGGGTCATTTCCCATGAACTGGCCCATGTGAAGCATCGCGACATCCTGACGGGCACCATTGTTGCGACGATCGCCGGAGCGATCAGCATGCTCGCCCAGATGGCCCAGTGGGCGATGATCTTCGGCGGCAGCCGCAGGGACGATGACGAAGGAGGCAGTCCGATCGCGGCCCTGGTGATGATGATCGTGGCGCCCATCGCCGCCATGCTCGTCCAGATGGCCATCTCCCGCACACGGGAATACGAGGCCGACAAGGGCGGTGCAGGGATCGCCGGCAATCCCTACGGGCTCGCAAATGCTCTCCAGAAGCTAGAGCGCGGCAACCAGATCGTGCCTATGGACAACGCGAAGCCCGCCACAGCACACATGTTCATCGTGAACCCCCTTCACGGCGGCGGTTTGATGAACCTTTTCAGCACCCACCCTCCCATCGCCGAGCGGGTGAAACGGCTCCGGGAGATGGCCCGGGGCTAACGCCGTTCCCACACAGAGGCTCAATTGGCCTTGTCCGATGCTCTGGACAGGGCCTTTTTGTTCCCGCCCGCCCTGCGGAGGAACGCGCCTAGGGGCCCCGCCGACTTGAATTTCGTGATATCCTATGTTAAGGTATATGTGCTTCGAACGAGCAGCGCAGAGTCTGAGCCATTGTTCTGATGCTCGGCGGTCGGCGGCATGTTGAAGGGGAGGAGGCTGGTGTGCGGTATCGGTATGTTTCCTATAAGTATTCTCGGAAAGTGAGCCCGGAGACGACTCTCCAGAACATCTGGGAAACCTTCGGGACCTGGGCCGTGCCGGTCGCGGCGGGATGGCGGCCCCCCACGGACGTCTACGAGACAGATGACCAGATCGTCGTTCTGCTCGAGATCGGGGGGGTCTCGGAGGAAGATCTCTCGGTGACGCTGTTCAGCGATCTGCTGGTTGTGGAAGGCTCGCGGAAGCAGCCCCCGTTCTTCCCGAAGGGCATGTCCGCATGCCACCAGCTGGGCATCAAGTACGGCGAGTTCCGCTCGGAGATCTACATCCCCGTTGCGGTCGACCATGACGGCGTCTCGGCCGAGTACAAGAACGGACTCCTGAAGATCTATCTGAAAAAGATCGTCTAGAACACTGATAGCCCTGGCGGTCGTCGTATACGTCAACGAGGAACGAACATCATGGAAGACACGATCGACATACAACAGGAAAAGATTCCGCCGGTCCCGAACGAACTGCCGTTGCTTCCGCTCAAGGACACGGTGGTCTACCCGCTCACGGTCTACCCGTTGGTGATCGGGAAAGAGAAGTCCAAGAACCTGATCAACGATGTTACGGTAGGCGACAAGATCCTGGGGCTCACCGCCCAGAAGCAGGTAGACAAGGAAGTGCTCAGGCCCGGGGATGCCTACGCTATCGGCACCATGGCCCGCATTCTCCAGATGGTGAAGGCGCCGGATGGCACCTTCCGCGTCCTCGTCCAAGGCATGGAACGCATCGAGATCACCGGGTTCGCGCAGAGCGATCCGTTCATCCGCGCCCGCGTCCGGGCCCATCCCGACACGTCCGAAAAATCTGTCCAGATGGAAGCTCTCATGCGGGGGCTGGCAGAACTGTTCCAGAAGATCGTTTCCCTAACGCCCAACATGCCGGAAGAGCTCGCGACCGCGGCCCTCAACATCGAGGACCCCCGCCAGCTTGCCTACCTCGTGGCGACTAACATCCGGATGGACCTGCCGCAGCGCCAGGAGATCCTCGAGATCGATCCCGTGTCGGAAAAGATGAACCGGCTCATGCAGACCCTGAACCGTGAGATCGAGGTCCTGGAACTGGGCCGCAAGATCCAGGGCCAGGCGCGGGATCAGATGCAGAAAGCGGAGCGTGAATACATCCTGCGTCAGCAGC
>JBAIYC010000221.1:0-6837 GCA_037916085.1 Nitrospirota bacterium
GCGGTCCGTGTAGGGCAGGAAGGACTGCCACGGCAGGCCTTCGGCGATCTTTTCGATCCCGCGGTGCAGGAACCCGACATCCGGCGTCGCCTTCACCATCATCTCTCCGTCGGTCTGAAGGACGAACCGCAGCACCCCGTGGGTGCTCGGATGGTGCGGCCCCATGTTCAGGACCATTTCCTGCGACGAGTACTTAGACATCCCTTCCCCCCGGAGCCCTCGCGTCGTCGAGCAGGTCCGGCCGGCTGGTGTCGATGCCGTGGTACGACGCGGGGTAGACGTAGTCCTTCCGGAGCGGGTGGCCCTCCCAATCGTCGGGAAGCAGAAGCCGCTTGAGGTTGCTGTGGCCGGTGAAGCGGATGCCGAGCAGGTCGTAGGTCTCCCGCTCGTACCAGCCGATGCCGGGGAAGGCCCGTTCCAGGCTCGGGACCGATGGATCGCCGCGATCAAGATACACCTTGATCGTGATCTTGTTCCGAAGCAGGGGGGAATAGAGGTTGTAGATCACCGCCAGCCTGTCCCCGTAGTCTGCGCCCAGGTGGTTCATGAGCGTCGTGAAGCTCAGCGCCGGATCGTTCTTGAGCATCCCCGCGGCGGCGACCAGCTGCTGCCTGTCCACGACGAGCAGGATGTCGTCGTTCTTCATCTCCTCCGCTGACAGGAGGGCGCTTCCCAGGCGGGAGGACAGCATGCTGATGAGTTCCGCTCGGTCCATGGGCACCGGTCACGCCTCCTTCTTCAGGAAGTATCTCTCCTTCTTGATCTTTTCCTGGACCTTCATCAGCGCCTCGGTCAGCGCCTCGGGCCGCGGGGGGCAGCCCGGCAGGTACACGTCCACGGGAATGATCTTGTCCACGCCGCGCAGGACCGAATAGCTGCGGTCGAAGGGACCTCCGCAGTTGGCGCAGCTTCCCATGGCGATGACATACTTGGGTTCTGCCATCTGGTCGTAGAGCCTCCTGAGCCGCGGCGCCATCTTGAGCGTGATCGTGCCGGCAACGATCATGAGGTCCGACTGGCGCGGCGTTGCACGGAAGAGCGACCCGAACCGGTCGAGGTCGGCACGGGGCCCTCCGGTCTGCATCAGCTCTATGGAGCAGCATGCCAGTCCCATCAGGAGGTACCAGAGGGAGTTCGCCCGAGCCAGGTTCACGGCCTCGTCCACGGTTGTCAGGATGAGGTCAGCGTCCCCGCTCAGCCGGTTCACGATGTTGAAGCGTTCAAGCATTCCGGTCCCCCCGGGCGCGCGACTGCTCCGCCATCCAGTCCTTCAGCGTGGTGATCGGGCCCTCCACGCGGAGCTGCTTCCGGACGCCGCGCAGCCACTCGAGGTAGCCGTTCTTCCAAGCGTAGACCAGGCCCAGGAAGAGGACCGCGGCAAACAGGAAGATATCGAGGAATGCTGCCGCGCCGTTCCCGCCGGCAAGTTGGTCCCGGAACCGGACGACGACCGGAAAGACCAGCACGAGCTCCACATCGAAGATGATGAACAGGATCGCGATCAGATAGAACCGCGCGTTGAAGTTGAGCCATCCCGAACCGACCGGCTTCTCGCCGCATTCATAGGTGGCGTTCTTCTCGCAGTTCGGCCTCCGCGGCGCCACGATCTTGACGAGCGCCATGACCAGGAACACGAAGAGAAGCCCTGCGGCGAAGAAGACGAATATGTTGCCGTACACATTCATGACGACGGGCACCTTCAGGCGGACGCCTATCCCGTTGCGGGGGTCGCGTTGGGAGGCGGATGCATCCGTTACCTGGTCGTGCAAAGGTGGAATGGCCCCTTGCAGGGTTCAGAGCGCATTCCGGGAAAGGGCGGGAATATCCGGACGAAGCGGGCCCCCATCAGTCTCCGCCGGCTGCCCGCCGCAGTATAATGAAATGATAGCACAGGAAAGGAACAGAGGAGGGACAAACAAGGAACAGGAAGGAACAGAAAGGAACAGACAGGACGGGAGGGAGAGCAGCATGATCCCTGCTCCGCCGGTCACTGTTCTCTCTGCTTTGGCCGTCCGGTCATTTGCAGCCGGCGCAGGAGGACGACGAACACCCGCTGCAGCCCGAACTGCCGCCGGTGCCGCCAGAGGACCTGCCCATGCCGAACTTCGAGAGCCGCTTCTCCGTCTTCTTCGACCCGCAGGAGGGACAGACGACCTCGGGGTTCGATCCGTAGACCAGCTTCTCAAAGCAGCAGTTGCATTTCTTGCACTGATATTCGTAGATAGGCATTCTGGTTCAACCTCTTTACCACTGAGACACGGAGAAACCACGGAATTTAACCGAATCCAAGAGTGCGCTCCTTGCCTTCCTCCGTGCCTCAGTGCCTCCGTGGTTGATCACCACACTCTATTTCTTCTCCAGCTTCTTCCAGTCCGCCAGGAACTTCTCGATGCCGATGTCCGTCAGCGGGTGCTTCACGAGCTGGTCGATGACGCCGAAGGGGATCGTCGCGATGTGCGCGCCGGCTATCGCAGCGTCCACCACGTGGAGCGGGTTCCGCACGCTCGCCACGATCACTTCGGTTGCATAGCCGTAGTTGTTGTAGATGGTCACGATCTGGCGCACCAGGTCCATGCCGTAATGGCTGATGTCGTCCAGCCTGCCCACGAAGGGGCTCACGAAGGCAGCGCCGACCTTTGCCGCCAGAAGGGCCTGCATGGGCGAGAAGACCAGCGTCATATTGACGCGGATGCCCTTTTCGGCAAGCATCTTCGTCGCCTTCATCCCGTCCTTCGTCATCGGCAGCTTTACGACAATATTCCTGTGGATCTTCGCGAGCTCTTCTCCCTCCGCGACCATCTCGTCCGCCTTGAGGCTTACGGCCTCGGCGCTGATCGGGCCGTCTACGATCGAACAGATCTCGCCAATCACTTCCCGGAAATCCCGGCCTTCCTTGGAAATGAGCGACGGATTGGTCGTCACTCCGTCCACCACGCCGAGGCTCGCCGCTTCGCGGATCTCCTTCACATTCGCCGTGTCGATGAAGAACTTCATTGCACGTCCCCCCGATTTATTTATCGCGCAGGCCGAGGCCTGCGGCTACTAGACCGTCCCGTTCTTCATTCCGCGCTCCGCAATCCGCGTTCCGCAATGCTTCGGCCAGCACCTGCACCGTGTGCAGGACCGTTGCATCCGAACCGGACCGTGCGAGCGCGTCGGCGATCTGCATCCTGCAACCCGGGCAGCCCGTCACGACGAACGAGACGCCCGTTCTCCTGATATCACGCGCCTTCGCCTCGCCGATCTCGGCGGAGAAGGACGGATGGGTGGCGCGCATCACGCCGCCGAAGCCGCAGCAACGCTCAGGGTCCGTCATCTCGACGAGCGTAAGGCCCGGAACGGACCGGAGCACCGATCTCACTGTCCCTTGCAGTCCTTGCCCCCGTCCCAGATGGCACGGGTCATGCCAGGTTGCCCGTTCCGCGAAGCGACCGAGATCGAGTTCCCCGAGCTTGTGCGCGAGGAACTCATGGATATCGAGGACCGGAACCGGCTCTGTCCCCGAAGCCTCAAGCAGGCCGGGATATTCCTTCTTGAACGTCAGGCCGCAGGACGCGCATGCAGTGATGACTGCATCCGCGTCCAACCGGGCAAGGACCCCCGTGTTCTTCCGGGCAAGCTCGACGGCAGCGTCGCGGTCGCCGAGCGACAGGAAGGGCCGGCCGCAGCACTGGAGACCACGGGGAACGACCACTTCATATCCGAGTGTTTGGAGCACCATGGCCGTCGCCGCGGCGATATCACGCTGAAAGTACTCGATCGCACAGCCTGGGAAGAATACGACTCGCTTCCTTGTTCCTTTCTTCTTTCGCCCGCTTTGAACGGTGAACGGTGAACGGTGAATATGCCTCCCGGCCACCGCGTCCTTCCCGAAGTGCAGCGCCACAGGAGCGAGCCATGCGAGCGAACGCATCATGCCGGGGTGCTTCAAGCTCGCGGAGATGACCGCGGAGACGATGCCCCTGCCGGCCTCGCGGACCGCCTGTTCCTTTGCCGCATGGATGATCGTCGTGACCGGCACGCCGCTGGCACAGGCCGATTCGCAGGCAAGACAGCCGGTGCACGTGGCAAGCCGGTCGCGGTAGAGCTGCGACACCGGCAGCGCTCCCGCAAGGACCGCCTCGATGAGCGCCATGCGGCCCCGGGGAGATCGTGATTCGCGCCGGTCGGCCAGGAACGACGGGCAGACGGTGCTGCACGCTCCGCACCGGACGCAGCGGGCAACGTCGCGCTTGTATCGCTCCAAAGATGAAAGGCTAGTATCTTTCTTCATTGTTAATGGCGGGACGGCCAGATCAAGTCAGTCTTCGCTTCTGATCCGCGCAAATCCTTTGTTAGTCGCGTCCAGGATGCTTATCTTTCTCTGCGTCCTCTGCGGCCTCAGCGAGAAGAAGCTTTTTGCTCTCGGGCCATGAGGCACGGAATTCCCCTGGCTCCTTACGGCACGATCGTCACCGGTGTGCCGAGCTTAACGACGGAAAACAGCTCGTCCACATCGGCATTGGCAAGTGCGATGCACCCGTCCGTCCAGTTCTGCCGCGCGGCCTGGGCGACAGGGTCCTCGACCGTCCTGCCGTGAATCCCCACGGCGCCGCCGAGCCCTGTCCCCCAGGGGGGCTGGCGTCGCTCCCCGACGGCCTTCTGGATCGCGGCATATTCGCGGACGCTGATCGTCCCTTTCCGCAGCCCCTGCTCGGCGTGACGCAGGCTGGGATAGCTGAGGCCCAGGAACTTATAGAACCGTGTGCTGGTGTTCATGGAGCAGATGTAGAAATCTCCCTCCGGCGTCCGGCGGTCACCCATCCGCTCCTTGTCGCCGTCGGCGTAGCCTCCGCCGAAAACAGCGCGGTAGGTCTTGATCGGCACGCTTCCTTTATAGAGCGTGACCACGTACCCCGACTTCCAGACCATGAGGACCGTGGGACCCCTGAGCGAGGATAGGAATGAGGCGAAGGCTGAGGTGCTTGCCCCGGGAACATCGGGCTGGGGGGACAGGACCGCCGTGAGGATAACAGCAGTGAACAGCCGGAAGGCTGCGGCGCTATATTTCAGAAAGCCGGCCATTGGATACGTTCACGACCGACGGCCCCGTGCATATTCGTCGGCACAGGCGTTGCTGCAGAAATAGGCCGTCATCCCGCCGATACGCCGCCTCACCGCGCGATCCTTCAGGACGTAGGTGCGGCACTGCGGGTCCTGTACCATCTCCTCGCCGGGGAGCCTGTCGGAACGCCGCCGGGGCTCGTCGCTCTCTCCGTAGGCCGAGATCGCGGAGCGAATGACGGTCTTGACCGCCTGGTAGAGCACAAGGAGCAGGAAGGCGTAGAAAAGTGCCCGTATCACGGCGTTCCCTTCCTGAGTGCCCGGCGGAAGTTATCGAGCGATGCATGGATTTGATCTGCCTGAGGGTGCTTCGGGGCGATATCGAGCAGCCGACTCCAGTACTCGATGGCCTTGGCAAGGTTCTTCTTGTCGTGAGAATAAAGAATCCCGAGGTTATAGAGGGCGTTCTGGTGTGCAGGATCGATCCGGAGCGCATACTGGTACTCCCGCGCCGCGGCGTCGTACATCCCCAAGTTCCGGTAGCATGTGCCCTTGTCGGTCATCACGTCGGCGTCGTGCGGGTTCATCCGGAGCGCCCGGTCGTAATACGTGATCGCCTCTCTCCACTGGCCCGCTTCGTAGAGGGCGTTCCCCATCCCGATGTTGGCGGCAATATTGTCCGGGTCCCCCGCGAGAATGGACTGATATTCCTCGATCAGCCCGTAGTAGTACGGCGTCAATCCATGGTCCGATGCAACCGTGCCCAGCGGCCGCCGGTTAGCCGTCCCCGTCTTCGGCGCATCGCCTCCGCTGCAGCCCGACAGCAGGACAAGGCCAAAGATGACCGAGAACGCGGACCTGCCGGTAATAGTGCGTTCAGAGTTCATGGGAACTGCGGTATCATACCGCATCGTGACCCGCCGGCAAAGCATAAAAAGAGCGGGCTTTCGGAGCCCGCCCTCCCCGCCGTGCCCGGAGGACCTTAATGCCGGAAATGGCGCATCTTCGTCATAACCATTGCGATGCCGTGCTCGTCGGCCGCCCTGATCACCTCGTCGTCCTTGACCGAGCCTCCCGGCTGGATCACCGCCGTGATTCCCGCCTTGGCGGCCTCGTCCAGGCCGTCACGGAAGGGGAAGAACGCGTCCGACGCAAGCACCGTCCCCTTGAGGGATGACTGTGCCTTCATCACCGCGATCCGCACCGAGTCGAGCCGGCTCATCTGGCCTGCGCCGATGCCGACGGTCCGGTCCGGCCTCGCAAACACGATGGCGTTCGACTTCACGTGCTTGCAGACCTTCCAGGCGAAGGCGAGCGCCCGCTCCTCGTCGCTCGTTGGCTTCCGCTTTGTCGCCACCGCGAGCGACCCGACGTCGGCGACCCTGCCGAGGTCGCGGTCCTGGTAGATGAGCCCGCCCACGACCTTTTTCATATCCATCCCCTGGGACGGGCCTGAGATCTTGGGGCCAACGTCCAGGAGCCGCACGTCCTTTTTCCTCTTCAGTTCATCGAGCGCGTCGGGAGCGAACTCCGGCGCTACGACCACCTCCACGAAGGTGGCAGTCAGCTCCCTCGCGGTCTCCATGTCCACCATGCGGTTGAAAGCGATCACGCCGCCAAAGGCCGAGACAGGGTCGCAGTCCCGGGCATTGCGGTAGGCCTCGGCGAGCGAGTCCGCCGTCGCGACGCCGCAGGGGTTGTTGTGCTTGATGATCACCGCGACGGGCTCGTCGTATTCCTTGGCGAGTTCGAGGGCGCTGTTGGCGTCCAGGTAGTTGTTGAAGGACATCTCCT
>JBAIYC010000222.1:0-3415 GCA_037916085.1 Nitrospirota bacterium
CCGGCGGCGAGAAGAGCCGCGTGCTCCTCGGCAAGCTCCTCGTCTCGCCGGCGAACCTTCTGATGCTCGACGAGCCCACCAACCATCTGGACATGGAGTCCATCGATTCGCTGATCGAAGCGATCGATGCCTTCGACGGCGGCGCCATCATCGTGACCCACAGCGAACTGATCCTCGAGGCAGTGGCGACCAAGCTCATCGTCTACGACAACGACGCGGTCTCAGTCTTCGAAGGGACCTATCTGGACTTCCTGGAGCGGGTCGGCTGGAGCGACGAGGGCGGTGTCAAGGTGAAAAAGGGCAAAAAACAGGAACCCGAACGGAACGGAAACCGCAAGGAGGCGAAGAAACAGCGTTCCGTGATCACGAACGGCCGGTCAAAGGTCCTCGGTCCGCTCAAGAGGAGGATCGCCGCGATCGAGGAGGAGATCACGAAGCGTGAGTACGATGTCGAGCAGGACAGTCAGAAGCTTCTCGAGGTATCGATCAAGGGCAAGGCGCTGGAGATCAAACGTCTTTCGCAGAGGGTCTGCGACAACAAGGCACGGATCGAGGAGCTCTTCGCCGAACTTCAGACCGTGACGAACGAGCACGACGCAAAGGAAAAGGAATTCGAACAGCAGTTCACGGCCCTGGCAGAATCGTCATAGGGCAGCTTCATCGGGGCGCATCTGCAGGGCAAAACGTCGTGGAAACGAGATCGGCCTGCACGAGGCTCATCGGAGGGCCTGACGGCCGCATTCCCCGTCGTTTCGCCATGCCGCGTTTGCGAAGAACTTGGTCACTAGATACACAGAAACAATGACCGCCATGAGCGGTGCCAGCCAGCTGTCTGTTACCTGCGGCGTCAAGACATGTTCGACCTTGCGGCTGCTGACCAACACAGCCACAATCAATCCCAACAGTACCCCCTCCGCCGTCCTCTTTTCGACAAGGACCACACGCGCCAGGAGCAATCCGATCACCGGTCCGAGCATGGCATAGGTATTGTTCTCCGTTCGCGGACTGAACAGGATCAGATAGACTGCGGCCAGGCAGTAGGCGAATCTCGCCGAACGGGCGTCATCAAACCGGCGCCGTCCAAGCCAGAAGATCGCCAACGTCACGACGGCCGCCGCCACTCGCACCACAGTCTGGGCGCGTTCCGGAACATCGATACCAGCGACCCTGAGCGCCGTGAACGGCGTGGTCCAGCCGTGTGCAACGACGCCGACGTGGACCGCCTTGGTGAGACTGCTCCAGAAGGCCGCATACTGGCCCAGGACATAGGACGGATGCTGCGTCACAAAGGGGAAGAGGGCCATCGCAGCCAAGCCCGCCGGAAGACGCCAGCCAAGAGGTCGGTGGACCGCCATGACCAAAAGCGCCAGCACGATCGCGAGCGGCTTGACGGCCACGCCTAGCGACAGCCAGAGCACTGCCCGCCACCAGCGCTCGTGAGCGATCTCTGTCACCGCGAGGAGCATCAGCCCTGTCATGGCAAGCGTGGCCTGGCCGTTCCGGGCGCAGTCCCACGCCATCGGGAGAGAGACGAGTGTCATCAGGGGGAACAGGTCCTCTGCCGGACCGCGGCGCCCGAGGTCCGCATAGCGAAAGATACCGAAGGCGAACACGCCGATGTTGACAAACCGCCAGACCACCTCGCCGGCGACGACGGGCAGGAGGGCGAAGGGGATGAAGAGGACCGCGGCCTGCGGCAGATACACGAACCCACCGACGCCCGGATCGGCGAAGATCGTCCTGCCGGTCATCCAATAGACAGCGCCCTCGCGGTAGGCCGGAACGGTCGACCGGGTGCTGTCATGGACGATGATCGCGGCCGTCACGATGAACAGTGCAAGCCAGCATCCCCAGGCAGCACGGGCAGCACGAGAATCGCCGAAGATCATTCTCTGCTTCATCGAGCCCCTTTGCTTCGGACAGAACGCCATATCCAGGCGACCGTCCGCAGGAAACAAACGTGGATGCCGGCCTTCTCCGGCACCCGCGGCAATTCACTCGGCAGCAGCAGCTTCGCTACTTTGACGCCTTGAGCACCTCTATCTCGGCCTTGATCTGTGCCGTGTCCGGCGCGCCCGGAAAGACCTCGAGATATTTCTGGAAGGCCTTCGCCGCTTCGGCATTGCGGTGCAGATCATTGGCTAGGACGACGCCGGAGTTGCGATAGGCATTTGCATGCCGATCGTTGATCCTGAGCGCCTTCTGGTATTCGCTCAACGCCCGCTCAGGCTGCCCAACGCCCCGGTAGCACGTCCCCATGTCAACGCGGACATCGGCGTTCTTTGGGTCCAGGTCGAGCGCCCGCTGATAGGAGACGATCGCCTCGGCGAACTGCTGCGCGTCCATCTGGGCGTTGCCTACGGCGATCCAGGCATCTTTGTTCTTCGGGTTCGCCTTCGCCAGGGAATCGAGCTGCTGAATCTGATCGGCGCTCATCACGGCTACCGGCGGGGCGACCACCTGCGGCGCCCCCTTACCTTGCACCTGCCCCTGACCCTGTCCCCACGGGGACTGCTGCTGTTTACAGCCGGCGACAAGCGCGATCGATGCGAAAAGAAGAATGGCCGTCCTTTTCATGGGATATCCCTCCGTGACTTCTCCAGCGCGGTCCCGCATGCTTTCCGGGGCTCGTGAGCGATGAACGGGACTTATACCATGTTCCGCCGCCCCTGTCAATTTCGAGGTTGTGCGAGCGGCCGGCGCACCGCATGCAGCGACGGAAGTCCGCAATAATCAGTTGACAAACGGCATTTTCTCGGGTATAGTTCTCGTCGTATATCGCTCCCGGAACTTCTGTTATCTATCCATAACAAACCTCAAGGTCAAACCACTTATCAACGAAGAACCCGTTAGCACATCGGAAAGGTCATCTACCGGTCTATTACAGATACGGATCCAGGGTAGTTCGACACAAGCCGTGAACCTCTCACGACACGCCCTCACCTTGCCTGAAACCACCGGACTGTAGGAGCAGAACGAACCGCCGTGCCCCCACCCCATACAACGCAGCGCCCCCAGCAACGGTCGGCTGCGGCCAAGGAGCAGACCATGAACCTCGTAGAACTAAAAGGGAAGAACATCGCAGAGCTCGCCACGATGGCCGACGAACTCAAGGTCGAAGGCGCCAGCGGTATGCGCAAGCAGGACCTGATCTTCGCCATCCTGAACGCCCAGACCGAGAAGAACGGCATGATCTTCGGCGAAGGGGTGCTCGAAACGCTTCCTGACGGCTTCGGCTTCCTCCGCGCTCCGGACTACAACTACCTTCCCGGCCCCGATGATATCTATGTGTCCCCCTCCCAGATCCGGCGGTTCAACATCCGCACCGGCGACACCGTCTCCGGCCAGATCCGGCCGCCGAAGGAAGGCGAGCGGTACTTCGCGCTGCTCAAGGTCGACAACATAAACTACGAGG